>JAPLJW010000252.1 GCA_026388365.1 Deltaproteobacteria bacterium
GCGGGTGTTTTTCATCATCGCGTAGTTGTGGGTGGCGCCGATGGTCGCCTCCCCGGCGACGCCGACGGCGACGCTCTTGACGCCGCCGCTGTACCCGGCGAAGAGGTGGGTTTCGATCACCCCCGTGGAGATCCGGATGTCTGCCTCGGCCACCTGCCGGTTGACGACGAGCGGGATGCCGTTTTGCGATCTGCCCAGATCGACAAGCCCTTCCGGCGCCCAGGCGTTGTGGTTGACCACCCGGAAACGCGAGCAGATCGCCTCGCCGAACATGGCAACGAATTCAGCCGGTGTGTTCGGTCGGTGCGTCCCCGTGGCGACGACGATCGAGATCTCTTCATCCCGGATGCCGCCTTTTCCCAATTCTTCAATCAGGATCGGAAGGATGATCTCTTCGGGAAGCTTCCGCGTAATGTCGGTGGCGATGATCGCGACCTTCTGACCCGGTTTCACCCGTTCGGAGAGACGCGGGGACCCGATCGGATTCAGGATCGCCCGGCGGATCGCCTCTGAGGGATCGGCGAGCCGGGGAAGAGGGTTGGTCTCGACGATCGTCGCATCGACCCCCGCCGGGATGGTAAAATGGGCGACCGTTTTACCGTTGGGCACCGTATGGGAGGCCATGCTTTCTCCTTTGGCAAGCAGGGGGCTCCGCCGAAGAAAGCGCCCCTTCGTTCAAATCCTTTCTGGGATACATTGGGGCCGACGACGCACTGCGGCCGTTTGCCCGAGAGGCTCTCAACAACGCCCTCCGCCGCCCGATCGCCATAGGGTAAACGATATAGCGGGCCAGATTCTTCATGGCCGCATCTTCATCGGGCGAGATCCGTTTGCCGCGGCAATTATTACACCGGCAACTAAACAGATAAAACGTCATGCCGGACCCCGTATCAGGGTACGGGGCAGGCCTGATCCGGCATCCACTCAAATTAATTCTGGATTCCGGCTTTCGCCGGAATGACGACTTTGACATATATTGTTGCCGGAGTAATAAGCCCCGCCCTGTGGGCGGGGCTTATAGGACACATTCCGGTCAAACGGCTATTTCGGCTTCCACTCCGATATCAGGGGCAGGAGCATGTCAAGCATCTTGTCGGCCTCCTCTAGGGTCATGGTGCAGGGCGGGGCGATGAACAACCGGTTGCCGAAGGTGCCGGTGATCCGCACAAAAAGGCCGTTTTCCAAGCACTTATTCCACAGATCCTGCTTGTTTTTGGGGTCGGGAATACCCTTGGACTTCTTGTCGGTGACGAGTTCGAGTGATTGGAACATTCCATATCCGCCGCCAAGGTTGCCCACACAGGGAAGCGGCAGGAATTCTTTTTCCAGACGCTGCTTGATATGGCTGCCCACTTTGGCGCTATTCGCCGCCACATTCTGTTCCTTATACAACTTGAGAGCAGCCACCGATGCCGCACACGGGATCGGATGGCCGCTGTAGGTCACGCCGTGCACAAACATTTTGCCTTTCAGGGTTTCGAGTATCTCGCCATTGAACGCAACGGCTCCCAAGGGCAGGTAGGCGCTGTTAATCCCCTTGGCCATGATCATCATATCCGGGACAACCCCGAAATGCTCGAAGGCAAACATCTTGCCGGTCCGGGCAAAACCGGTCATCACCTCATCGCCTATCAGCAGGATACCGCTGTCGGTGCATATTTTTCTCACCATGGGCCAGTACTCCGGCGGTGGCGCAATGATCCCTCCTGAACCCTGTATGGGCTCGGCGAAGAACGCCGCGATGCTGTCCGGCCCTTCGCTTTCTATCACACTCTTTAGAAAACGTGCGCAGAGCATGTCGCAACCCGGATAGGTTGCCCCGAACTGGCATCGGTAGCAGAAAAAGCCGGGAACCCTGAGGTAGCCGCTGGGCTCGGCGCCGAATCCTCTTTGCATCATCCCCTGGGCCATCCGGGTCATATAGGTAGAAATACCGGTCTGGCCATGATAGGCATTGTTCAGCCCCATGATCTTCTGCTTGGTCCCCATACCCTTGTGATGCCAGTACAGGCGGGCCATCTTTATGGCTGTATCGGTGGCCTCCGATCCCCCGCTGACAAAGAAGTAATGATCTAAGTCTCCCGGAATAATTTCGCTCAACAATTTTGCACATTCGATCGCATACACATTGCCGAAGCCATAGAAACTAACCGTGTAATCTATCTTTCGAATCGCATCGCAAATGGCATCCTGGATGGCCTTCTGTCCATGCCCCAGATTGACGCACATCAACCCGGAGGTGCAATCGATGTACTCCTTGCCTTCGGTATCGACCAGATAAATTCTGTCGCGGGTTTTTTCAAAAACCACCCCCGGATGCGTTCCGGGAATGCTGAAGGGATGCAGAATGTGTTCAATGTCAGTCTTGATTAACTCCTCGGTCCTCTTGCTCTTCGCCATTATATCACCTCCATTAGTGTAGTTCCGGTTCATTGGGATACATGACCGGCATCAATCCTATGCAACTCCTTAACCGGACATTGCTGAATTATAATTTTCTGATGGCAAGGTCTATCAACCATAGATCATGTTAGGGAACCAAGTGACTATCCCGGGGAATATCATACACAGGATTAAATTAAGTATCATAAGCCCAATAAAGGGTACAGCCCCCCGGTATATGTCTCGCATGGTTAACTCCACTCCCGTTTCTTTTTTAATAATTGGCACAAGTGACCTCATATAAAAAAGATTAAAACCATAGGGAGGAGTGAGATAGGCTATGCTCATATTCAGGATGAAAATAATCCCGAACCACAACGGGTCGAAGCCTAAAGCCGTAACGATAGGGACATATATGGGGGCGGCCAGCATAACGATGGCAAAATCATCCATGATGCAACCCAGAACAAGAAGGGAGAGTTGCATAAGAATAATGATAACCCACGGGCTTACGTCGAGGCCGGTTGCGAAGGTCTCGATCATGTCCCGGGCGCCCAGTTGGGTGTATAGGTTGCTGAAAGTCGTAGCCCCTGCCAAGATCCAGAAAATCATTCCTGTGAGCATCACGGTCTGAGGCACTGCTTCATTGATGGTGGCCCAGTTAAGGCGGTGGTTGACTGCGGCGCAAATGAAGGCGCCGAAGGCACCAATGGCTGCGGCTTCGGTCGGGGTAGCTACCCCCACCCAAATGGATCCTAAAACGATAACAATAAGCCCTAAGGGCAGAATCAATGCCTTAATGGATAGCAGCTTCTCCTTCCAGCTGGCTCTCTCCTCGAGTGGTATGGGTGGTCCGTTTTTGGGATTAATCCAACATCTTATGAAAATGTATATGATGAATATACAGCCACAGGTAATACCCGGGAAAACCCCCCCCATAAACATCTTCCCGATCGGTAAGCGGGCAATTAAGGAATAAAGGATCATGATGATGCTTGGGGGGATAACGATGCCCAGCACCCCACCGCCCATGACAGCGCCCAGTGCCATGTATTTATTGTAACCCCGTTTGATCATGGACGGCAATGCGATCAATCCCATAGAGACGGTGGCTGCGCCGCTGGTTCCGGTTACGGCAGCAAAGATCATGCATATCACGACTGTACCCATGCACAATCCACCCCTTAGACCCCCCATCCATTTATGGAACAACGCATAGATGTCATCGGCAATCCCGGAGTATTGCAGTACGCTTGCCATCAGCAAGAAGAGGGGGATAGCCAGCAGCATCTGGGAGTTGAATGATGCCCAGGCATTCAGGTACACGCCCATGGTGGCATTAAAGCCGTATATCAGAATGGTGAATAGGGTTCCAACGCCCCCAAGAACAAAAACAACAGGCAGTCCCGTGCAAAGGACCGCAATCATCACACCAAATAGAACTAAACTCCATACTTCAACGCTAAGTCCCATGGTCCGTACTCCCCTCTCCCTTTACTGCAATCTTTAAATTGCGCACAAAGTCCAGTACTGCCTGCATCAGAAACAGAAAGACGCCGATACACATAATGATCTTGAATGGGTATATCGGAGGGCGGAAGTCCGTCTGGGAGTGCTCAAAAAATTGCAGGGATTGAAAGCCCATGATACTGGTTTGCCAGAGCAGCACGCCTAAGAATAGAAGCGTGAAAGCGAAGGTCACTACATCGATAATGGCTTTCGTTCGCGTTGAAAAAGCTTGATATATGACGTCAACCCTCACGTGAGATTTTTTCATAAGCACATAGCCGCCTGCCAAGGAAACGATGACGGTCAGCAAAAATCCGTTCAGTTCCCAGACCCAGCTCGTGGGATGGTTAAATAAATATCGCATGGCTACTTCATAGACCCCTGTCAGCATGATGAAAAGAACAATAACGCCTAAGATTTTTACGAGAAACCCATTAATGCGCTCAACAAAAGTTAATATATTCCACATAGCAGTTGCACCTCTGCAAGTCCGGGGTTAATAAATAAATCACGAGGCAGACCCATGGCTGTTTTCACCCCCATGGGCCTGCCTCGCATATCATTTTCAAGAAAGGTTACCGTCCTGATGAATACCAGTCTTTCAGAATCTCAACAGCCTTTGCGCAGTCTGCAGAGTTCTTAGCCCACGAATTCCATATGGTCGTTTCAGCCATCTTATGAATCTCAGCAACATCTTTCGCTGGCAAACGAATGACTTCATAGCCCCGAGGACCCTTTCCAACCCCTGTGGCTAACTTTACGTTGTCTATCATATAGGCGTCCCAGAACTTGATTGCGCTTCGGTGTGCAACGATCTCCGATTCCTTAACAACCTGCTTGTATTCGTCAGGCAGTGCGTCCCACGCCTTTTGATTGGCAAACAGCACGCCGCCGGCATGTTCTATGAAGGGAGGCAGAATAAGGTAATCCATCACGGAACCAAACCCCATATCCTTGATGCCCTCTGCTGTCCAGGTCGCCACATCAATGACGCCTGTCGTGAGCGCCTGGGCAATCTCTCCGCCGGGGATATAGACGGTCGATGCACCCATGGCCTTAAGCAATTCAGCGGTCGCACCAGAAGTCCTTATCTTTTTGCCTTTCCAGTCGGCATACTTGCGGATTGGAACTCTCGAGCAAAAAACCGGGAAAGGACCGTAAGAATGCCAACCGAGATATTGATTCCCATGTTTGGCAAAGATTTTCTCCAGCATAATAGACCACTCGCTGCCATTCTGAAAAGCCCATACATCGCCTACCGGTCCTCTGCCGCTCCCGGGCAGGCCAAACGTGAGGTCGAGCACCTTCTCTATTCCAGACCAGTATTGACCGGCGCCCTCAGACATCTCGGCAAGTCCTTTGCCTGTTCCGCGAAGCATTTCTTCAGGCGGCATGATCTCGCCGGCGAAATAACGTTTCAGTGTGAATTTGCCGCCGGTTTTCTCTTCGATGTACTTGATTCGCTCCGGGATGGCAATATCAGACTCATGATCTCCCGGAGGGAATGCTGATTGAATTCTCCAGTGGACCTTTGGCAGATCTGCCGCTGATGCTGCACCGATAAAAAATGTTGACAGAGCGACTACAATTACTGCACTTAAAATAAACCTTATTGTTACTTTCCTTTCCATTTTCATTTTGCTCTCCTTTCTTATTAGTGGTTCTTGGGTTACGTTTCAAATAAGAGAACCTGTTCTGCATACTTCCGCATTTGCCACCCTAATCATCCCGAACTGAATTACCCGGAGCGTCTATGGCACGCCATGATATATTATGAGGAAACGACAAATGTCTACTACGAAACCATTTCCGATCTCGGTCGTGCCATTTTCAAACAATCTCAATGACGGAAGCCCCAAAAGATCAAAAACTATGTCAAATTATTTAAACCGTTCGCTATAAATTTCGATCTTGCGGCCGGGATTCCCTTGATCCTGCTGAGCCGTCGCAAAAACCGTATCCATTCTGTGGAGATGGTTGGCAATAGCCTGTTTGGCCTTGGCAACGTTGCGCTCGCAAAGCGCCTCCAGTATCATTCGATGTTCTTCGTCTGTTGTCTGCTGTTTTCCCAGGACACGGCTCATCAGGCGGAAACGGACCATTTGCATGTGGGCGTTAAGATTCATGTATATATGGAGCAGGCGATTGTTTCCCATGATGTTGAAAAAGGAGAGGTGAAACTGGCTGTCGTATTCCATAAAGGCCTTGTAGCTCTCACTGTCATTCGGAGTCACGGCAATGGAGATGCTTTTCCGGTACAGGTCTTTGAGGGTTTGTAACTGTTCGTCGGTGATTTTTTCGGTGATCTCCTCGATCACGGCGGTTTCGAGAATCAATCGTGTTTGCAGAATTTCATGGATATCGGCTTCCGTGATGCTTGTGACATAGGTGCCGGTCCGCGATGTAATGTCGATCAAACCCTCTCCCGCAAGCCGGAAGAGGGCGTCCTTGATTGGCGTATGACTGACACCGAGGGTTTCGCTGAGTTGCTTGATGTTGAGTTTGTAACCGGATGGAAAAGAAGAGGTAGTGATGTTTTTCTTGATGTAATCGTATACTTTCTCATTGATATTGGTTATATCGATAACGGAGGGTGTCAAGTTCTCTTCCATCGAATCGCCTCGAAATTGTTTCTCGGTGATATGTGAAATCTGAAACACCGTCTTTATTCTCCTGTCACAGAAGAATATCGATGTCAAGATTTTTTTGATCCCCTGATCAAACACAACCGTTTTGTTCCTCTCGCTGCCGTGGCTGATCAATGGAGCATCGGTCCGAATTTCGTTTGATATACCAGGGTCATTGATGTCCGGATACGCCATTATTTCTTGACAATCCCGCTGTGACGTGAAATAAAAATTAAAATGTGAAATTTCAGATTTATAATGTGCCATTGCTGAAATGACCGCGTGTGCCGAGGGTGAAAGGGATGGACGGGGATCGCTATCGTGCGCATAGCCGTTCATAAACCGGTTACGAAGAACGGAGATACAAGTCATGTCATTCAAGGTTCTGTTGACGGAGTCCATCTCTGCGCAGGGGATCGATCTGCTGAAAAAGAGGGCTGAGGTCCGGATTGCGCCAAGCCCGCTGCTGACGGATCTGATGCCCTGGATTGCGGATGCCGACGCGCTGCTGATCCGCAGTTCACAAGCCGGCGAAGCGTTGATGAAAGGCGGCGGGAAACTCAAAGTGATCGCCAGGCATGGCATCGGCGTGGACAACATCGATCTGGATGCGGCCACCCGTCTCGGCATTCGGGTGGTCAACACGCCGGGCGCGAATACCAATGCCGTGGCGGAGCATTCCCTCTGGGCGATCATGCACTGTGCCCGTAATTTCAATAAAGTCGAGAAGGCCTTCCGCCGCGGCGATTTTTGCGTGCCCGGTTCGCTGCCCGGCCTGGTTCAGAAATTCGGATATACCACGCTGGAGATCAGGAACAAGGTCCTGGGGCTGGTGGGCATGGGGCGGATCGCAACCCGTCTCGCCCATATGGCCGGTGTCGGTATGGGGATGCGGGTGAAGTCCTATGACCCCCTGGTGGCCGATGATGTCTTCGCCGCCGGGGGCGTGGAAAGGGTCGTCGATTTGGCCTCTCTGCTGAAGGATGCCGATTTCCTCTCCCTTCACGTCCCGCACCTCAAGGAAACCCACCACCTCATCGGCGCGGGGGAACTGGCGCTGATGAAGCCCGGCGCCTGTCTGATCAATGCCGCCCGGGGAGGGGTCGTGGATGAACAGGCCCTCTACCAGGCCCTGAAGGATGGAAAACTGGCCGGGGCGGCCCTGGATGTCTATGAAAAGGAGCCCCCGAATCCGGATCTGCCGTTCTTCGGCCTGGAGAATTTGGTTTTGACGCCGCATATCGCCGCCATGACCGATCTGGCGCTAATCAACATGGCCATAGACTCTGCGGAGGGTATCCTCGACGTTCTGGAGGGGCGGATGCCGAAGTACCTGGTGAATGCAGAAGTGCTCCGGAACGCCCGATAGCCTGAGATTGACGAGAGAAAGGTCCTTCTTTCAAGAAAGGATAGGTGGAGAAATTGGGACGTGAAGTCAGATTGATGCAGGGCAATCAGGCGATCGCGGAAGGCGCTTTTTATGCCGGCGCGCGATTCTACGCCGGATACCCGATCACCCCTTCTTCCGAGATTGCCGAGGAGTGTTCGAAAAGGATGCCGCAACTGGGCGGCGTGTTCATGCAAATGGAGGACGAGATCGCCAGCATGGGGGCCATCATCGGGGCGTCGCTGGCCGGGGCAAAGGCCTTTACGGCAACAAGCGGACCGGGTTTTTCTCTGATGCAGGAAAACTTAGGTTTCGCCGTCATGGGCGAGGTGCCCTGCGTGGTGATCGATGTGCAGCGGTCGGGACCCAGTACGGGGCTCGCGACGAAGCCGGCCCAATCGGACATCATGCAGATCCGATGGGGAAGACACGGGGACCAGTCGGTGATCGCCCTCTGTCCCGCAACGGTTTCGGAGTGCATCTCCCTGACGGTTAAGGCATTCAATTTTGCTGAGAAATACAGAATTCCGGTCATTCTGGCGCCCGATGAGGTTGTGGGCCACCTGCGGGAAAATGTGATCGTTCCGGAACCCGGCGATCTCGAGGTGATCGACCGGAAGAAGCCGGCGGGCCTCCCGGAAAACTATAAACCGTTCGCGGCGGATGCCGATGGGGTGGCGCCGCTTGCCGCCTACGGCAGCCGGTATGTCTTCCATGTTTCAAGCTCCATGCACGGACCGGACGGATACAGCAACAACAACCCCGCCAATGCGGCATGGCGTGTAACCCAGTTGCACCGTAAGATCGAAATGCACCGGGACGAGATCGTTCTCACCAAAACCTTCGACACGGGAGACGCCGACATTCTGTTGATCGCCTTCGGGGCGACGACGCGCGCCAGCCGTGCGGCAGCGTTGGAACTCCGGAAGCAGGGGATCAAGGCGGGCGTGCTTCAACTGATCACGATCTGGCCCTTTGCCGACAAGGAAGTGGCGCTGCTCGGTCAGAGGGCCAAAACGGTTGTCGTCACGGAGATGAACTACAGCGGCCAGGTCGCCGGCGAGGTCCGAAAGGTGCTTGGATCCGGGGCGGATCTCCGGAAGGTCAACAGCTTCAACGGCGATATCATCACGCCGCGGGATATCCTGAAGGTGATCGGATAAACGATCAACCTGCCATAGAATAGGGGGTTACTGTGTCACACGCAACAGGCATGAAATATCTGAAAAACGGGGTCCTGCCGCACATGTGGTGTCCTGGATGCGGCGTGGGCGTGATGCTGGGCGCATTATTGAGATCCTTCGAGGAGCTGGGGTACGAACGCGAAGATACAGTGGTTGTAACGGGGATCGGTTGCACGGGGAAGGCGGACGACTACCTGGTCACCAATGCCCTGCACACGACGCACGGCCGCGCGCTGGCGTATGCCACGGGAATCAAGGCCTTCAATCCCAAGTTGCACGTGGTGGTCCTGATGGGAGACGGGGACAGCGTTACCATCGGCGGAAATCACTTTCTGCATGCCGCCAGAAGAAACATGGACCTCACCGCAATCATCATCAACAACTTCAATTTCGGAATGACGGGAGGCCAGTTTTCCGGGACAACCCCGGGCGGCATGTTCACCCAGACCAGCGTTTACGGAAATCCCGAGAGAGGGATCAATATCTGCGCACTGGCGGAGGTCGCCGGGGCGAATTACGTGGCCCGGGCGACGCCGTATCACGTCTGGGAGATGAAGACCAACATCAAGGAAGCCCTGAGCAAGAAGGGGTTCTCCGTGGTGGAAGTTTACAGCCCCTGCCCGACGAATTTCGGTCGCCACAACAACATGAAAACGGCCTTGGACATGCTCCATTGGCTCAGGGATAAGGCGCTTCCCGTCGAGGAGTTCAACCGCCGGAAGGCGCCCGAA
>JAPLJW010000119.1 GCA_026388365.1 Deltaproteobacteria bacterium
TTCGAAGAGGATGCCGCCGATCGTCGCATTGAAGGCGATGGCGAGCGGGATCGACAGGACGCTCCGGAAAAAGTTTCCGAAGATCGCCCCCGTGGGAAGCCCCCGGAAGGCGTTGTGGCTGGAGAGGTAGAGGCCGTTGGTCAGGGCCATCACGGTGTAGAGGAGCGAAGGGTTCGTGGTTGTCGTGACGCCGAACATCCGGTCGAGAAGGACCGTCTTCACGATATAATCGAGCAGGGGCACGGAAAACCCGGTGAACAGCAGCGAATCGGTCAGCCGTCCCCAGCTCACGTAGTCGTTCCAGCGCAACAGGGGGGAACGGCGGATGCCGCCCCCGCCAAGGACCGACTGGAGGATGTTCCGCAGCCCCGTGATCCCGAACCAGATGAAGGCCCCGCCGTAGGCCAGCAGCCACCAGTCCTTCGTCAAGGCGAAGGTCAGAAACGCCGGGATGAAACCGATCAAAACCTTGATGGCGTTCTTGACGCCGCTGTTGAGGTATCTCCAGGAGATTCCGCGTTCGGCCCGGGATTTTTTCTCCTCGATCCGGAGATCGTTTCCCCCCTCCTCGTGAAGCCCTCCGAGGGGAACGATATTCCCCGGCGTCACCATTCGTGTCGCATCGTCCTGGATCTCCCAGTCGTGCCGGCGCTCCTCCCCCAGGCGCCGCAGATCCGGCAGAAGACGGAAGAGAGGGCGGAGCCCTTTGACCCCCCAAGCGGGAACGGGAACGTACGTCGTCCGCAGGTAGGCCGTCATCCGGACGGGGAGGGTGAAGACCGTCGGAAACATGGTATGCCGGATCGCCTTTTGGGCCCGCCGGGTCAATGTTTCACGGAGGATCAGACCCATCCCGTAATGGTGGAGAGAGCGGCCGGTGGAATCGCTGCCGATGTTCGCCTTGAGGGGGACGATCCGGTAATGGGACTGGAGAACCGGGATGTTGCGGAGGATCTCGGTCATTTTTTCGATCCGCTCCCCCCGATCCGGGGACGGGGAATGTTCGAGCCGTTGGAGCATCCCGCGGATCAGACGTTTCAGTGTGATGACATTGCCCTCGTTGAGCGCGATCTGCAGTTCGTTGATCTCCGGATAGTGGGCTGCCTTTCCGTCCACGTGGTCCTTGAGGTTGAAGATCTCCAGGTGGGTGATCATACCCTTGCAGTCATAGAGCATCTCCAGGACATCTTCGACGGACAGATCGCTGAGGTTGAGGCAGGTCCGGTATCCCGCATGGAGCTGATCCAACCGCTCCATGATTTCCCGCGGGGTGTGCCTCAGAAGCTGCGGCATATCTTCCCCGGGGTGGGGACACGATGCGGCATCATGTCCCCAGTTCGGATCGGGGAGCGAGGGGTTCTGTTCCGGTCTCAGGTAATGGTCGACAATCGCCTCCGAGTCGAGTTCGCGCATCCTTTTCACGAGGCTCTCCATCCGGAGGCGCTCCTCGGGCGCTGCTTCCTTATATCGGCCGCGAAGCCCGTTCATCCGGATCTCCAGGAGCGGCAGGAGACGGGAATGGATGAATTCCCCCAGATGGAGGATCGACGCCTGTCCGCCGGCAACGAAGGCAAGGAAGTCGGCCGGGTCGAGCTCTGCTATGTCGATGCCAAGGGTGTCGTTGATCGCGGGACGATGCCTTTTGTTGAATTCCGCAAGAACCGCAAGCACGTGGCTCTTCTTGTATTCGGAAACCCGGCGCCCCTCGTCGAGGAAGGCCCGCACGGGCGGATCGGAGAGGAAGGAGAGAAAATCCCGCGCATCCGCGAAACCGCGGGGCACCCAGATAAAATGGACTCTCCTGCCCCGGAACTGCGCCCCAATGGAGACCCCGATGCGGATCGTGATCCCCATAATTTCGCCGGCCTCCAGGAGTTCGGCGGCGGCTTCGGGCGGCACATAATTGTAATAAATCACGGTCAGGCGGCGGATCCCCTTGATCCATGCATCCATGATGAGATGGGTCGGGGTCTTGCGCCCTTTCGTGTTGGCGTCGTGGACATGGTCGTCGAAGGCGATCTGGTTCCACGCCTCCGGCATCTCCAGGAGGTGATACCGCCGCAATTCGCGGCGGATCGTGCGCGGTTTTCCTGATGCGGACATGCGGAAGTCGTGCGCCAGCTCCAACTGCCGGACGTGATCCCCCTGCATCCGGACCAGCTCCTTCATGATCTGGAGGAGGACCCTCGCCGTGTTCCGGCGGAGCGAACTGTGGGTGATGTTCATCGCCTCGTCGTGGAGGGCGCGCAGGGCGCGCAGGCGGTCATCGGCCTTCCCGATCTCCAGGGAGCGGAGCAGGTTGATCATCGCGTAGGCGATGCGGAATCCCTGGGAGGCGGCCATCTCTTTGATGCCGTGGGGATGCAGATAGGGGTTGAGCAGATCCTTGAATTTCTTCCGGGAGGCCTCCCAACTGAGGACATCCTCGACCATCCGGAGGAGTTCATGATCTTTTCCATCGAAGCGAAGTTTTGAAAAAAAATTTTGCATGCTGAAGACCTCGAAGGGAAATAGATTGGTCTATTGCAGCCCCCGGCGGTATTCCTCGACCCACTGATCGACCATGTCGATCAGGCTCTGGAGGGACCGGGAGATGTACTTGTCCTTGTGGTGGATCAGGTAGAATTTCCGCGTCATGGCCGGATCGGAGAGGGGAATCGCCTTGAGGCTTCCCATTCCGATCTCCTTGCTGACGACCCGCCGCGTGATGACGGCGACGCCCAGCCCCTCCTCCACGGCGGTCTTGACGGCCTCGTTGTTTGACAATTCCAGCGGGATGGAGATGCTGATGTTGTGTCTCCGGATGTAATCCTCGGTGCTTCGGCGGGGCGCCGATCCCTTTTCATGGACGATGAGGGAGTGTCCGGCAA
>JAPLJW010000006.1 GCA_026388365.1 Deltaproteobacteria bacterium
CTTCCTGTAATCAGTAAAACGCCAACCTTGAAGAAAATGCCGGACTTCAATCCGTTATCAATAATGTTATTTTCTCAACGACCATGATATGGATCGTGAAATACAAGCGGTAACCATATCTCACTTGGTCCATTAACTTGAGGCGGAAAATAATATGTCTTTTATTCCATATTTTGTGTTAAATTTCCAAAATAAGCGGAAACGTTGTCCACCTATAGGAGGTGATGTGACGGAATATTTTCCACGTATTACACTGTTAGGCGTTTAAATATGTTACTTTTGGAGGAAACATGATTACAACACTTTCTAATACACTGAAAAAATATGCAAAGGGGCGCTTTATTTTGGTGTTCTTAGCGTTAATGCTTTTGTTTGCTATAGTCGTTGTTCCAACGATACAAGGCAAGTTAGAAGCAATCTCTGGCGGTGCAGGTCCTATCGACTTATTATTCTCCTATACACCCGAAAAAGCATATTCGATTATTGAATCATTTGGTGATGAGGGCCGCGCGTTATACCGCACATTTGCAATGACAGGCGATGTTATTTACCCTGTCGTCTATTCGATATTCTTCAGTCTGCTTATTACTTGGCTCTTTCAACGCAGCTTCGCATCCAACAGTAAACTACAAATATTGAATGTTATTCCTTTTGGAGCTTGGTTATTTGATTGGCTCGAGAATATAAATATCGTGATAATGCTATCGCTATATCCATCTACATCAACTACGGTTGCCAAATTGGCATCTATCTGTACAACGATCAAATGGAGCTTCGGCACTGTTGGTATGCTGCTAGTACTGATAGGATTCGTGATGGCTTTGAAAAATAGATTTAAAATGCAATAAAAATAAGTAGTATAGCTTAATCTATTTATTGACCACCAGTTATCCGTTATGTTGTTGCTTCCTTATCAGCCTAAGCCGTCGGTCAAGACGGACGCGCTAATGTGCGCCGTGCTGGGCAAGTGAGACGCGCGCTGATGACTCATACTGTTACTTTGTTTCGATCCGTAATTCTTAGTTTAATAAAACATTACGGCTGAGTAGTTGTTGTAGGTAGCGAGAGCATTTGCTGCTTCCTGAACTGTTGATGTTCCTATTTTGACCATCCACAAAACATTTCAACCTGTAAGGGCCGAAAAACCGCTGCAATCTTGGCTATAATGTAGTACGACTAATCTAAGGTAGCCCACGTCACGCTGATCCGGGAAGCAAACGGGGAGGGCCAGTATCTGGGTTGATTTGAGGAACCTTGTTATCAATAGGTGGTAGCAACAGGCGTCGGTGTTTTGGGCCTGATCGGAAATCGGCAAATAGGAATAACGACTACAATTATGAGATAACGGGCGGCCTTTCTTTACTAAATCTTGGTTATTAGATGGCGATATACTTGATCGTTCTGATGTGTACTTTGAACTACACCGCGTTTTTTGGAAGTCGGGTAGTGGTTTCACTTTATGCCTTGGATCTTGGGGCAAATCAGCTTACGATCGGGGTGCTGATTGCATTATATGCGCTATGCCCCATGTTTATTGCAGTATATGTCGGAAAGCTGGCTGATCGCGTCGGCCCTCGTCTGCCTATGCTGATGGGTACGGTAGGCGTAGCCGCGGCTCTGTTGCTGACACCGCTTTTTCCCGGACTTGCCACGCTTTACATCACGGCTCTGCTGATCGGCTCTTCTTTTAATTTCTTTTTTGTAACCCTGATGGGTATCGCAGGCGGTATTGGCGGAGAGATAAACCGGGTTAGCAATTACGCATTCGTCAGTCTCGGGTTTTCCGGTGCGAGTTTCCTTGGGCCGATGGTGGCGGGATTTTCGATTGATCATCTCGGCCACTTGCCCACATTTATGCTGCTCTCTATATTCACGTTGATCCCCCTACTGTTGCTCTGGTTCAGATCGGGACTTCTCCCCCCTGCTGGGAAACAAGAGGTGGCGAATGGAAAGCGAAACGCTTTCGATCTGTGGCGCGTTCCGGCCCTGCGCAACACTTACATTGCCGGCGGCATCATTTCATCGGCATGGGATCTTTTTCAATTCTACATGCCGGTATATGGTTACGGCATAGACCTTTCTGCGTCTGCCATCGGTACAGTGCTCGGTGTTTTCGCGCTTGCGACTTTCGTCATTCGCATCTTTCTGCCTCGTCTGATAAAAAAATCGAGTGAGGCTGAAATCCTGACATACTCGATCTTCTTTACGGCGCTCGCCTTCTTGCTGTTCCCGTTTTTTAAGGACGTTTATGCATTGGCGGCAATTGCGTTCCTGATGGGGCTTGGCTCCGGCTGCAGCATGCCACTTTCGATGTCTTTGATCTATGCGCTTTCGCCGCGGGAGCGGGTGTCGGAAGCTTCCGGCCTCCGTACGACGGTTAACAATTTCAGTCATCTTGTGATGCCTCTCTTCTTCGGCAGCATAGGAGCGGCATTCGGTTACTTTCCCGTATTTATCTCGAACTCCATGATGCTCGTCGCTGGCGGCCTTCTTATGCACCGGAGTATTACGCCGGATTCTGGACCGTAGAGAGTTTCAAGCGGCCCGGCACTGATGATTTATCCCCCGCTCATCCGGCTGTAAATCAATTATATGAGACGCCGTTTAACGGCGATCCAGGAAACGCGAGACAATCGGGGGGCGGCTGATCTGCACAACGGGTTTACCCGTTTGAAATGCAAGGACTGTGGCCACAAACACCCTCTTGCATTCTCCTGCAAGTGTCGCTGCTTTCAAATGGTAAGCCTCGCCTCAATTCGATACCGCGCGTCGTGGACTTGTAGGTGCAACCAACAAGGGAGAACCACCATGATCATGGCGACGATTGACATCACAGAATCTGTTTACGAGGAACTTGGGGTCCCTAAAAAGGACTGTGTCCGGCTTGTTGATAGCTTCTTTGACACCATGAAGGGTGATCTCAGCAGGGCTTAGCCTCCTATTCTGGGCCAAAATATTCTTGACATACAAGCCTCCGCCTCTCATAGTCAACCCACATAAAAGTAAATCTTACCAATTATCAGGTTTATACCACAAATGACCGGAGGTAATAAGCAATGTACAGAAGGGATTTCCTGGGTCTCTTGGTAACCTATTTTGCCTCCTTGACATGGCTGGGTTGCTCGGGACAATTGTCGAATACCCTTGATACGACAGACACACAAAGTCCGCTTCATGGAATGCGGATCCTTGATGCCCACGCCCATCCTGATCAGTTCTACACACATGCTCCCAGGCACTATGACGGGACATCCACCCTGAAGAGTATCCGGGCTGTGGGCATGTGCGCAAGTTGCTTTGCCGTATTGGGAGATGTCCCATCGTCGAAACATTCATGGAGTCCTGAAACTATATGGGGCACAAAATCCCAACTTGAACGGGGTCATGACCTCGTGAGATCCCGAAAGGTCAAACTGATCCAGAAGACCTCGGATATCCCCTCTCCCCTCAATCGGGAAGAACCGCCCGGTGCCATTCTGGCCATTGAGGGGGGTGATCCCCTGGCCGGAGATCCGGCAAACCTCCTTGAGTTTTACCAGGCCGGGGTAAGGATCATCACACTGGTTCATTACAGGGTCAATGAAATAGGAGACATCATGACGGAACCCCCGAAACACAAGGGTCTTACGAACGCAGGGAGAAGGATCGTGGATAGGATGCAGGATCTGGGAATTGTTGTGGACGTGGCCCATGCCCATGCGAATACCCTTGCGCAGATTGCGGAGATAAGCCAGAGACCCCTGCTGGATTCCCACACAAGCCCCTGCCCCGGTGACGAGCCCTCTTCATGCCGCCGCTTCCGCACCTGGAAGGAGATGGAGATGATTGCAAAAACCGATGGGATCGTCTGTACATGGCCCATAGGTGCGGGTACCCGCAGGAGTACCTTTATGGATTGGGCGATGGAGATCCTGGAGATGAAGAAAAGGTTGGGTATGGAGCATGTGGGATTGGGTACGGACGGTGGGGGGGGCCTACCGGCATTCATCAAGGGATACAGTGATCTCCGCGATCTCAGAAAATTGGCAAGCGCCATGGAGAGTGTGGGTTTGTCCCGTGAGGATATCGCTGCCTACATGGGAGGAAACCTCTATCGATTATTGCAGAAGTGTATAGGCTGAGCCCGCCCGCCATCTTTCGCATGGATGATCAGAGGAGAGACAAGATCGGCAGGGCATTCCCTATCAAGGTGCAACCCGGCTTCGGCGAACGGCCTATTTACAATCCCGTCCCCCTTACAGAAAAACCACGACACCCTGCTCAAGCAGATAATGTTTGACCTGCCGAATGCTCACGAGACGATAGTGAAAGACCGAGGCCGCCAGCAGGACGCTTGCCTCGCCCTGTGCGACCGCGTCGCAGAAATCGGAAAGCTTCCCGGCGCTGCCGGAAGCGACCACCGGCACTTTGACGGCATCCGCAATGGCCCGCGTAAAGGGCAGATCATAGCCCGCCTGCGACCCGTCGCCATCCATGCTGGTCGGCAGAATCACCCCGGCGCCGAGCGACTCGCACTGTTTCGCCCATGCAACGGCATCCCTGCCGACCGGCTGCGTGCCTCCCGAGACGACCACTTCGAATCCCGACGGCGCCAGGCCGGCGTTCGTGGCTGCTACGACGCCTTGAGTCCGTACTTTTTGAGCTTGTAGCGGAGCATCCGCTCGCTGATCCCGAGGAACTCGGCGGCGCGGCTTTGGTGGTCGCCCGCCTTTTCCATCGCCTCGACGATCAGTTTCTTCTCCAGTTCCTCGATCGATCCGCGGAGGAGACCTTCTTCCGTCTTCCGGCCCGCCGCGGTCTCCTCCATGCTTTCGCTGAAGGGGAGGTCCTCCACGGAGATCACATCCTCCCGGGCGATGACGACGGCCCGTTCGATGATGTTCTCCAACTCCCGGACGTTCCCGGGGTAGTCATACTTGAGGAGAACGTCCTGCGCTTCGCTGCTGAGACCGGCGATCTCTTTCCCGTTCTCCTCCGCATACCGCTTGAGGAAATGGTCGATCAGAATCGGGATGTCCTCCTTCCGCTCCCGGAGCGGCGGGAGTGACATCAGAACGACGTTCAGGCGGTAGAAGAGGTCCTCCCGGAAGGCCCCCGCCTTCACCCTTTGCTCCAGATCGCAGTTGGTCGCGCTGATCACGCGGACGTCGGTGCGGAGCGTCTGATTCCCGCCGAGGCGCTGGAATTCGTGCTCCTGGAGAAAACGGAGGAGTTTGACCTGGACTTGCTGCGAGAGTTCGCCGATCTCGTCGAGGAAGAGGGTTCCCCCGTCCGCCTCTTCGAACCGGCCGATCCGCCGGGCCGTCGCCCCCGTGAAGGCCCCCTTCTCGTGGCCGAAAAGCTCGCTCTCCAACAGATTCTCATGCAGGGCGCCGCAGTTCACGGCGATGATCCGCCGCTCAGCACGCGGGCTCAGGTGGTGGATCAGACGCGCGAGGAGTTCCTTTCCCGTCCCGCTCTCCCCCTGGAGGAGGATCGTGGCGCGGCTTGCGGCCACCCGCCCGGCCATGTTGATCAAGGAACTCATCTTCTCGCCCCGATAGATGATCCGGTCCGTCGTCACCCCCTTTTCCCCCAACTGCTCCCGGAGGATCTCGTTCTCCTTGATGAGGGTCCGCCTCTCCGAAACTCGGCCCACCAGAAGCAGAAGCTCTTCGAATTCCACGGGCTTGGTGATGTAGTCCAGGGCGCCCGCCTTCATCGCATCCACGGCCATATCGATGGTCCCGTAGGCCGTGATGATCACAACGTCGATCTCGGGATTGATCCCCTTGACGGCCTGGAGGACCTGCATCCCATCCATCCCGGGCATCTTGTAGTCGAGGAGAAGCAGGTCGTAATGGCCTTCCCGGACC
>JAPLJW010000332.1 GCA_026388365.1 Deltaproteobacteria bacterium
CGCACCTTGGCCGGATCGACACCGGCCTTTGCGGCGAACACCAATGCCTCGGCGACCGCTTCGGTAGTGATGGAGGTGAGGATCTGGTTCGCGGCTTTGGTGATCTGTCCCGCTCCCGAATCGCCAATGAGCAGAATCGTCTTGCCCATCGCCTGGAACACAGGCATGGCGCGCTGGAACGCCGGCTCCCGGCCACCCGCCATGATCGAAAGCGTCCCGTTCTGCGCGCCGATGTCGCCGCCGCTGACGGGCGCATCCAGAAAATCACAGCCGCGCGCTTTGGCGTCACATGCGAGTTTTCGTACCGCAATCGGTGAAACCGTGCTCATGTCGATCAGCAGCATTCCCGGGCGCGCGCCGTCGAACACGCCGTCCTTGCCGCCGAAGACCTGTTCCACATCGGGCGTGTCCGGCAGCATCGTGATCACCACATCACTCTTCTGCGCGATTTCTTTCGGCGTGTTGCACCATACCGCGCCATCGGCAAGCAAATCCCCGATCTTGGATCGCGTGCGCGTCAGCACGTTGACCGGGTAACCCGCCTTCATCAGGTTGCGCGTCATCGGTTTGCCCATCGCGCCGAGACCGATAAAGCCAATCCGTTCCATAAGTTTCCCCCAGGACGTACAATCGTGCGTCCCCAAGATTTTGAATGTCGTAATTGCTTTAATTGCTTTATCGCCTGAAGTCAAGGACCCGTACCGGGCAAACCCGAAAATTTCCCAGGATATATCGGCGGAGATCGCGACCTGTTTCCGGTTCATAACCAGCCTCCTGCCAAAATTTTTATCCTCCGTGGGTCTCCTGGTTTTCAGGGGGTGTTCACGCCTCGGCCATCCGGTTATCCGCGAAGGTGCCGGTCGATGAGCGCCGCAAGTTGTTTATTTCGCAAGACCGACGAGGGTTTTCCTAACTTTTCCCTCCCGGATGAAACGCAAAGACGGTATGCTTTGGACCCCATAATTCGAAGCGGTTTCCCGGGGCTCATCCCGTTGGCCTGCATGGCCCTTGACAAACAAAAACAGCTCCCCCATATCCGACGAACTCGTAAAAAGTCGTCACCCCGGCGAACCCCGGACCCCGTATCAGGTACGGGGCTGTCCGGGGCAGGCGCCGGGGTCCAGTGCTTTTGTAACCATCTGATATTTCCGGATACCGGCTTTCGCCGGTATAACGTTCGTGTTGGATTTTCGACTTTTTACGAGGCCGTCATATTTCATCCATCGTAAGCGATGCCTAAAGATCACCCCGCCCACAGGGCGGGGCATCTAAAAAAATCGGTCAGGGGAATTGCATCCCCCTGACCCCCGCTCCGCATTCATCCCCGTTCACGAAACGGGGCATTCCGCGGGGGATTTCATAAAGGGGGATGAATGTTCTGCGTCGGGTCCGAGAGGAGATACATGCGTGACACTTGAAAAAGATGCGGTCTGGTTCATCACCGGTTGTTCGAGCGGCTTCGGCCGTGCGCTAGCGACACTCGTGATCGAGCGCGGCGGGTCTGCCGCGCTGATTCGCGCTGTGCTGCCGGGTATGCGGACGCGCCGCCGGGGACGCATCGTCAAAATCTCATCGACCGCCGGGTTCGTCGGCTTCCCGGGCTCAGGCTACCATGCGGCGACCAAGCACGCGGTCGAGGGCCTGTCCGATGCTCTCGCGAAAGAGGTCGGCCCCCTCGGGATCCATGTGATGTGCGTCGAGCCCGGCCCGTTTCGCACGGGCTTTTTTGCTGCACGATCGATCAGACAGACCTTAAGCCGGTTTGACGACTACGAGTCGATGGTGAATACCCGCCTGCGAATACTGGCCGGCCATAGCGGCACACAGCCGGGTGACCCAGTCCGCGCCGCAGCCGCCATCATCGAGGCGGCGCAGGCCGCGTGTCCACCGCGGCATCTCATCCTCGGCGCCAATGGGCTTGAAAAAGTCCGCCGCCGGCCTCCATCCTTGCGTAGAATGCCCTTTTGACCCATTCCGCGGAACCGATGTACAAAAGAACGATGAGCCCCATCACCAAGAGCAATGAGACCGGCAGCGGGCGGAATCCGAAGAGCCCCGCGAGGGGGAAATGGGGCTTTTGAATGAATAATAGGGGTTACTGACGGTAGATTTTCATCCCCCTTTGTGACAGCTTCCGTCATGAGCGTCTCAAATCGTAATGGTCGACCTCTCCCGAACTCCGGACTACTTATATTGGAGATTCTTCCACACGGCGAAGGCAGCCTTGACGGCCGCCACGGTACCTTCAACGCCCATATAGCTCGTATTTAAGATTAAATCGTAGTAGATGGGGTTTTTCCAGTCGGCGATGAAATACTTACAATGGAAGGCATTCCGATCCGCTTCGGTCTTGTAAACATAGCGCTCCGCAGTCTCATAATCTACATTCTTGCTCCGAATGACATTGCGAATTTGGATCTCCCGAAGGGCAGTGATACGAATGCGGAAGGCCTCTTCAGGGGGCAGTATAAATTGGCCTCCTCGGCCCATTATGATCGCATTGCCTTGCTTGCCAATGGTACCGACGACCTTGCTCAGGTGGCCAAGGTATTCATCCGGCCAAATGTGGCGGGTCCGGAACAGGGAATCAATCCAGGAGTCCCGTAATCGGACCCCCTTTTCATCCAGGGATGCTATGACCTTCTCGCTCACATCGGCTCGTTCCGCGATCTGCTGGATGATTTTAAGACCCACGAGGTCCATTTCAAGGTCTTTCGCCAGGTGACGAGCCGCCTCGGCACCGCCGCTCCCCGGATCCCGCGAGATGGTGATGCAGGGAATGTGACGATGACTATCGGTCTTCTTCTGCTCGATCCTCCGGCGTTGCCAATTCGCGATTTGCTCCCCAACGATTTGATCCAAGGAACGTGCTGTCGTGCTTTGCATAGATGCCCTCCTTCCCCGGGAATGGGGCTTGATGATAACGCGCCTTCTATGTTTTCAATATAACCGGACGGATTTGATGTGTCAATGGAATTTGACATGGAATTTGATCAGAGCAAAAGGAGATAGCCAAACCTGCATTCATCGCACCCCCGAACCGAATTCCTCTTTTTTCTGAAGGCGGGGATCCGGATGTCGGAGAAAATCACCGGCAAACCCCTGAAGGTCACTGATTTCCCGAGCGGGATGCGCCGCGGTCCTACCCCGCCCGCCAGCGTCCAGCCGGAATCGGCCAGCGAGGGGAACGCAACCTCCATCCCTTCGGGTCCGGACCCGTTCCGCGAGTCGGGGCGCTACAACCCGAGATAGGCGCGCTTGACATCGTCGTTGAAGAGGAGGCTCTCGGCCGTCCCTTCCAGGGTGATGCGGCCGTTCTCCATGACATAGCCGCGATGGGCGATCTTGAGGGCCATGTTCGCGTTCTGTTCCACCAAAAGGATCGTTGTCCCGTTCTCCTCGTTGATCTGCCGGATGATCCTGAAGATCAACTGCACGATCAGCGGGGCCAGCCCCAGGGACGGTTCGTCCAACAGCAGCAGGCGCGGCCGGGCCATCAGAGCCCGGGAGATGGCCAGCATCTGCTGCTCACCGCCGCTGAGCGTACCGCCGTGCTGGTGGCGCCGCTCCCGGAGGATCGGGAAAAGGGAGAAGATGTACTCCATGTTCTCGGCGATCTCGGCCTTGTCCTTCCGGAGGAAGCCCCCCATGTCGAGGTTCTCCGTGACCGTCAGCAGCGGGAAGATCCTGCGGCCTTCGGGGACCTGGGAAATGCCTAGCGAGACGATCTCGTGCGGTTCCATGCGCTCGATGGGCTTTCCCAAAAAGAGGATCTCCCCGTGGCGGGGCGGGGCGATCCCGCAGACCGTCATGAGGGTGGTCGACTTCCCCGCGCCGTTGGCGCCGATGAGCGTGATGATCTCCCCCTCGGAAACCGACAGGCTGATCTCCTTGAGGGCCCTGATGTTCCCGTAGAAGGTCTCCACGTTCCGGAGTTCAAGCATCGCCATGGAAGTCCTCCCCGAGATAGGCCTTGATCACGACGGGATTCTCCCGGATCTCCGCGGCCGTCCCCTCGGCGATATTCTCCCCGTAGTCCAGCACGAAGATCCGGTGGGATATGCTCATGACGATCCGCATGTCGTGCTCGATCATCAGGATCGAGATCTTCTCCCGGTCACGGATCCGGACGATGAGTTCCTCAAGTTCGCCGGTCTCCCGCGGATTCATGCCGGCCGCCGGTTCGTCCAGGAGCAGCAAGAACGGATCGGTCGAAAGCGCCCGGGCGATCTCCAGGCGGCGCTGGGCGCCGTAGGGAAGGTTCTTCGCCAGGTCGTTCACCTGCCCGGCCAGGCCCATCTTGACGAGGATCTCGTAACTGTGGTCCACGATCTCCTGCTCCTCGTGCCTCGTTCGTTTTCCGCGGAGGACCGCCCCGAGGACGCCGGCTTTCGCGCGGCAGTGGCGGCCGATCATCACGTTTTCCAGGACCGTCATGCTGGGGAAGAGACGGATGTTCTGAAAGGTCCTGGCCAACCCGAGTTCCGTGGCCCGGTTGATCTTGACCCCGTTGATCCGCTGCTTTTTTCCCCCCGGCGGGGAGATGAAGATGTCCCCCTCGGTCGGTTCGTAGATCCCCGTGACACAATTGAAGACGGTGGTTTTCCCCGCGCCGTTGGGGCCGATCAGGGCGACGATCTCCCCCTGTCCGATCCGGAGGTCGACGGCGTTGAGGGCCCGGAGTCCCCCGAAATCCATTGTGAGTTTTTTGACTTCAAGGACACTGCCCATATCAAGCCCGGGAAGGCTCTCCATCCTTTCCCCTCGCCTTGAACTTGTAGGTGCGGCGGATGCCCGCGATGATCCCCTGCGGACGGAAGACCATCATCAATACCATCGCCGTTCCGAACAGGAGCATCCGATAGTTGCTGAAGGCCCGAAGATACTCCGGCGTCAGGATCAGCAGGAAGGCCCCGAGGATCACCCCGACGATCGACCCCATGCCGCCCAGAACGACGATGGAGAGGATCATCGCCGATTCGAGGAACGTGAAGCTCGCCGGGTTGATAAAGGTCGTCTTTGCGGCGAAAATGACGCCGGCCATTCCCGCCCAGGTGGCCCCCAGGGCGAAGGCCGTCAATTTGGTCCGGGTCTTGTCGATCCCCATCGCCTGACAGGCGACCTCGTCTTCCCGAAGGGCGATCCAGGCCCTGCCGATGCGTGAATCCTGCAGTCGGTTCACGACGAAGATCGTGAACAGGCACATGCCGATCATCAGATAATAGAGGTAAATCGTCGCCTCGTTGAGGGTCAGCGGGATGCCCAACAACCCCGGACGCGAGATGTTGGCGATGCCGCTCGGTCCGAAAGAAAAGGCGTTCCAGTTCTCCAGGATGAGGCGGACGATCTCGCCGAACCCGAGCGTCACGATGGCCAGGTAGTCTCCCCTCAACCGCAGAACGGGAAAACCCAGAAGGATGCCGAAAGAGGCTCCCAGGCAGGCGCCCACGGGCAGGATCGTCCAGAACCCCAGGCCGAAGTGGTGGTTTAGAAGGGCGTAGCTATAAGCGCCGACGGCGTAGAAGGCCACATAGCCCAGATCCAGCAGCCCCGCCAGCCCCACGACGATATTGAGTCCCAGCCCCAGCATGACGTAGATGAGGGCGGTCGTCATGATGTTTGTCTGGTAGTTGGAAAAGAGGAAGGGGAAGAGGATTGCAAAGAGAACCAGGGCGTCCAGGGCCGGCCTGTAGATCCGGAATCCCTCAAAAATCCGCTGCATCATCGGCCTGGTCTCGATGCCCTCCTCTTCGGCATGCTTCCGTCCCTTCTCCTTTCGGCTCAGCAGGTACCGCCAGACATAGGAGACCAGAAAGCTGCCGACGCCGACCAGGGCCATGTTCCGCCAGCGCCACTCCACGATCTTCTCGATCGTATTGACCCGGATGACCATGATCGGGAAGGTCAGGAACATGAACCAGACCGAGATGATCAACGATTTCTTGAGTTCAGCCAGCGCCTTGATCCGATGAACGCCCATGCCCCCCCTATCAGGCTGTTGAAAAACACCCATCTGCTCCAGTTTCCCTCATCCTTCGCCGTTCAACGTATTCCGGGGACGCGTTCCGGGCCTGGGGACACCTTGCGGCAAGGTGTCCCCTCATGTCCAAGTTTTAAGGATTTCGGGGGCCTTGCATCTGGACATTCTTGAACAGCGTGTAACAGAGCCTTTTTCAACAGGCCCCTATACCTTCTGGACGGCCGACCGCCCCAGGAGCCCCGCCGGACGGAAGATCAGGATCAGGACCAACAGGCAGAAGGCAAAGACATCCTCGTAGTCGCTCGAGACGTATCCCGTGGCAAAACTCTCCGTCCAGCCGAGGACCAGGCCGCCCAGGACCGCGCCGGGAATGCTCCCGATGCCGCCGAGGACGGCCGCCGTGAAGGCCTTGATCCCCGCGATGAAACCGATATAGAAGTTGATCCGGCCGATATGGGAGGCGATCAGGACCCCGCCGACGGCCGCCAGCGCCGATCCGACAATGAACGTATTGGAGATGACGCGGTTGACGTTGACGCCCGTCAACATCGCCATCTCCCGATCCTGGGCCGTGGCCCGCATGGCCTTCCCCATCCGCGTGAACTTGATGAACAACGTCAGGATGACCGTTGCCGCCGTGGTCGTCAGCACGATGATCAGTTCCGTCGATCCCATGATATGCGCGTAGGGCTCCATGTACGGCAGATCGGGGATCAGATTCGGGAAGGGCAGAAAATCGGAGGTCTGGGCGAGCAGGACGTAGTTCTGCAGAAAGATCGACATCCCGATGGCGCTGATCAGCGGCGAAAGACGCGGGGCCCGGCGCAACGGCTTGTAGGCGATCTTCTCCAGGGTAAAGCCGTAGGCGGCCGCGTAGAGCACCGCCACGACGGAAGCCAGGATCAGCACCGAGACCCCCGTCATCCCGTTCATGGTCAGAACGGAGGCGACGATGAGCGCAGTAAAGGCCCCGATCATGTAGATCTCGCCGTGGGCGAAGTTGATCAGCTCGATGATGCCATAAACCATGGTATAGCCCAGCGCGATCAGGGCATAGATGCTGCCGCGCGTGAGCCCGCCGATGAAAAGCTCCAGAAAATAGTCCATGAAAGATCCGTAATCGGCTTCCGAACGTCCCCGTCGACCCCTACTTCACCTCGACATAGACCCCTTTGCGCACCTGGTAAACGGAGAACCCCACGCCGATCGCGTCGCCGCGCTTATCGAACTTGATCTTTCCGAGCGGCGTTTCCGCGTACTGGGTCTGAAGCGCCTTGCCGATCGCTTCGTAATCGGTCGAGCCGGCCTTCTGGATGGCGTTGAGGATCGCCTGGGTCGCCGCGTAGGCGTTCAGGAAGAAGGCGCCCGGATCAGAGCCGTAGGCCTTTTTATGGGCCTCATTGGCTGCTATGGCCAGCGGGTTCTTCGAGACGTCCTTGGGTCCCGTGGCGTATACGCCTTCCGCATACTTCCCTGCGACTTTGATGAAGGTGTCGTCCTTGACGCCGTCATCGGAGATGAAGATCGTTTTCATGCCCTTCTTGCGCATCTGGGCGACGATGGAGGAAGCCTCCGGGTGGTAGCCGCCGAAGATGACCGCCTCCGCCCCCTCTTTCTTGATCTTCTGGACAACGGCGGAGTAATCGACGGCGCCGGGGGTGATCCCCTCGAAGAGGACGACCGTGGCCTTCTTGGAATCCTCGATGAACTTTTTGGCATATTCGGCCAGCCCCTTGCCATAGTCACCCTTGTCGTGGAGAACGGCGAACTTCTTGACCTTGAGCTTGTTGATGGCAAAATCCACCTCGAGCTGGGCCTGGGCGTCATCGGATGCGATGGTGCGGTAGAAATTCGGATACTGGCCGCTCTGAGTCAGTTCCGGGTTCGTGGCGGACGGGGAGATGGCGATGATCTTGGCGTCCTTGTAGATGCCGAGTGCCGCCTTGGTTGCCCCGCTGCAGATGTGTCCGACGACGATGTCGGCCTTCTGGGAGACGAGTTTCGTGGCCGTGTTGGTCGCCAGCTCGGGTTTGCAGGCGTCGTCTTCCACCAGGAGTTCCACCTGTTTGCCCAGGATGCCGCCCTTGGCGTTGATCTCCTTGACGACCAGTTCCGCGGCCTTGACCGTCGGCAGGCCGTAAGAGGCCAGATCGCCGCTGTGCGCCCCGGCCACGCCGAGTTTGATCGTGTCGGCGGCGAGAAGAGTTCCCGAGGGGATCGCCATCAGGGAGATGGCAAGAATGAAGGCCAGTGCTGCCGTGTGAAGAGAACCGTGTTTCATAGAACCTCCTTTTGAAATAAATGGACTCGGGGCGCCCCGCGGGCCGCCGGCCGGAAAGCATCGACCGGACCGCAGTCGGAGCGCGCCCTGTCATACAGCGGCGGGAATAACGGTTGCGGAATTTTCCCCCGCCTGTCATGTTTTTATCCAGTACTGAAAAACGCTGCTCATGTCAAGGCAAATGCTGTCCTATGACCCTCTTTTCGGATCGGGTACGGGGTGAACGATCCCTGCGATCACCGCTCCGGCCAGAAGGCGGGGCGCAGGGGGATTGCGTTTCCGAAGCCATCCATGATATAAGCCGCAAACGAATCAAACACCCGCGGGAATCGGAGACATGGCTGCAATTCATCATGCTTGTCGTCTCTGTTGTTCCGCTCTCTCTTCTTGCCGCGGACCAGTGGGAAAAGGAATATCCATTGAATGATCATACTGAACCATCCGCCGGGTCGCTGCCGGCCTTTCTCGGCAACGGCCTTTCCTTTCTGAAACGGCAGCACCGGGACTGGAAAATCACCGTTTTGAGATCATCCCTCGACAGGCTCGCCTACCAGATGGTCTTTCCTTACCTGTCCATCTATATCGTGGCGCTCGGGGCTACGGGAACCCAACTGGGCATCGTCAACAGCATCGGCATGGTCATTGCCGGTCTCTGCGGTCCCTTTACCGGCTGGTTCATCGACCGCATCGGTCCCCGGCCTGGCGCAAAGCTGGGAGGTGACCATCATCGCGATGATTGCCTACTGGCTGGGTTTCTCCACCAGCATCCACAGTTGCGCAACCATCTGCGGCAATTGCCTGGTCAATCGGGACCGGGCCACCGGCATGATGATCTGTGAGACGGTCGCCGCAGGTCTCCTGGGAATGGCCGGGCCGATCCTGGCCACCTGGCTGGTCACCCTGTATGGCGGCGTCAACACCGCCGGTATCCGGCCGTTGTTCTTTTCAGGTCTTCTGATCACGATCGGCGCGTTCATCATCGTCCTGACACAGCTGTCGGAACGAAAATGGGTCAAGACAGGCAGTAACAGACCGCACCTGTTTAGGGATATCTCCCAGGTGCTCAAGGGCGGCAATCATCTGAAAAAGTGGCTGGTCATCGCCTCCATTTCCCAGTTGCCGCTGGGAATGGTTTTTCCGTTCACTCAGGTTTTCGCCCACTCGATCAAAGGGGCCCATGAATTCATCCTGGGGGCGATGGTCGCCGGATCAGCATTGTCATCCATCGTTTGTGCCATTCCGTTGGGCAGGCTGGCGGATCGGATCGGCCGGAAGAGAGTCCTGTACATCACCATTCCGCTTTTCTGGATCTCCAACCTGATGCTGATATCAGCGCCGTCGCCGGTTTTTTTGATCATCGCCGGCATACTGCAAGGCTTTTACTTTATTGGTGGGCCGATTGCGGGCGCCATAGAAAGAGAGATGGTTCCCCCCGAACAGATGGGGAGATGGGTCGGCATCAACCGGCTTTTCAAGATGGTTCTGAGCGCGATCCTGGCCTTGTCCGCGGGCGTCATCTGGGACAGAATCGGACCGCAGTACATCTTCATCCTCTTCGTGGGCATCGACCTTCTGATCCGGCTGCCGCTGCTGATCAGCATCCCCGAAACCCTCCACGGGCATTTCAAGCCGGGGGCGGATGGGGATTCAAGCAAATGAGGAAGCCTCAAGGATGCCGGGGAATCAAATGCTCCGGCACCTGAATCGCTACAACCTCCCCGCGGGCGCAGATTTTTCCGTCGGCTGAAAGGGTCGATTCCACGATCACCTTGCGTCCTTTGATCTCCTTCACCCTGCCGCGGATTTCCAGCGGGACGCCGAGGGGCGTCGGGAGAAGATAATCGACGTGGAGAGACGCCGTGAGGAAACGCAGGGGCGGGTCCGTATCCATCTCCCTGCCCTCGGAGCGGTACCTGGCCGCGGCGGCCGTACCCGTACCGTGGCAGTCGATGAGAGAGGCGATCAGACCGCCGTAAACAAAGCCGGGGATGGCCGTGTGGTAGGGCCGTGGTTCATGGATGCAGACGGATTCCTCTCCATCCCAGTAACTTTTGATCTTCAGCCCCGCATCGTTCAGGCGGCCGCAACCGTAGCAGTGGCTGAAAAAGTCGGGGTAGTAATCCTGAAAGGCCTTTTGCGACATGTTCTCTCCTGATGTAAGTTAAGCCATTACGCTTCCACAACCGTTCCCACATTGCAAAAGAAGAAGCGGTCTCCCAACTCACTGGCCAGCCGGGATGCCGTTTTCAGCCCCGTGCAATGGGATACTCCAAGACGTTCTATATTAAACGCCTTGAGGGCATCGATGCTTTTCTCTCGCTGCGCATCGCCCACCGGACCGAGATGCGTACCGCCGATCATGGCATAGATAGGACGCTGCCCCATTTTCTCCACGATATAGCTCAGGGTATTGATCATCCCGGAATGGCAGCATCCCAGGATGATCAAAAGCCCTTTTCCGGTTTCAATGACAACCGACTGGTCGTCCGGGAGGTTGTCCTGGATATACCCCTCGCTGGACTTCACGACCAGATTTTTATCCCCCCGCTCATAATCCGTCCGGCGGGGCACTTCCCCCGTCAGCCACATTCCAGGTTCGATCTGTCGGAACTCGTTGCTGAACTTGAACGTTGCCCCCTTTCCTTCCAGAAGCGGCCGGGGATAAGGCACACCGATGTAACGCGCCCTTTCTCTCTCGATTTTATAGCTTTCCTTGAAAAAATCAGGATGGGCATAAATATCCACCGCTCCCTTCAGATCGAGGACCGGGCCAAGCCCTCCCGTGTGGTCCCAGTGGTGATGGCTCATGATGATGCCTTTGATCGTTCTAAGGTCAAGACCCAACACCAACGCATTACTGACGACCGCTTTTCCCGGGCCGGTATCCAGCAGGTAGTTTCCGGAGTCAGTCTCCATGAAAATGGAAAGACCGTGTTCAGCCACCGCCCCCGGTTGGTTAAACACATAATTTTCGCATACAATTGTAGCCTTAACCTTCATTGAAACATACCTCCTGCGATCGGCATCCGGGCCGGGATCATATAACAACATGCTCAGAATATCAAACGGCAGATGGGACTTTGATCGGCCGTGAATACCGGTTCAACAGCCCGCTTGTGTCCGGTCAGGGAATCGGGCTAAATCAGCAAGGCAATGACCGTCCCGCCGAGAAACACCCACAGGATGTCCACCTTGAGATACAGGGCGACGAATGTTGCGGCCATGAGGATCAGGTGCGGCGCATCCCATTGAACGTCCGCCGCAAACGAACCCACGACGCGCAGAAGCAACCCCACGAACGAGCACAGGATGCCGTGAATCGCGCGGTTGAAATAGGGGGACGACCGGAGGCGCTCAAAATGGGGCGCGATTCCGATCACCATCAGGAACGAGGGCAGAAAGATGCCGATGGTGGCAATCGTTCCGCCCGGTATGCCGTAGAGGAGATATCCCACGAAGGTTGCCGTGATGACGATCGGCCCCGGGGTCACCTGTCCCAGCACGATGCCGTTCATGAAGGTCCGGGCGTCGATCCATCCGCGGACATCGACGAACTCATGGAGCATGAGGGGAACGGACGCAAATCCTCCCCCGAAGGCGAACAGATCGATTTTGGACATCAGGATCGCCAGATCGAAGAAACTCCTCTGTACGAAAAACAGCAGCAGAAAAAATACCGCTGCGCCGGCGACGAGGAGCCCGAACGAATGATTCGTTCCGGAATGACCGGGAGAGGGGATCGCGGCCGGCCCTTTTTGTTTCTGCCCGGCGCCTGCGATCAGAAGGCCGGCGAGGGACGCCAGCACGATCACGAGAATCGGGCTCACGTGAAACGCGAACAGGGCGGCCGCCGCTCCGGCGATGAGCATGTCCCTCCACCCCTTGAGCGCGTTGCCGCCGAACGATACGGCGGC
>JAPLJW010000139.1 GCA_026388365.1 Deltaproteobacteria bacterium
CAAGCCCCAGGTTCTTCAACTGGCTGGCCAGATGCGACATCATGCCGCCGGGAATTTGATGCGCTGCGTACTTTGTGTAGCGGTTTCGATCAAAGGGCACCCTTTGGCCGACAGGTTTTTTTTCACTGTAAGCCACCCAGAGGAAATGATCATCGATCTTCCGGAGCAGCAGATCATCCAATTCAACCTTGAGACCCATCTGTCTGGCCTGGGCAAGAACCTCCACCGTCGACGGAATGGAATTTCCCTGGGACAGCGCCAGACTCGCCGTGGAGAGATTGTCGACCCCCTGGCGCATCGCCTCCAGATAGCATTCCGAACCCAATCCGGTTCCGCAGTGGCTGACCAGTCCGAACTTCACGTTCTCGCCGATGGCTTGCCGAATCGCGGGAATCAGCGTGCGGATCCGCTCCGGCGTGAGCAGCCCGCTGGCATCGGCCAGGTTGACGCTGTCGGTTCCCAGAGCGACACATTCTCCGGCCTTCCGCGCGTAATAGGCATCCGTATGCACCGGACTTTCTGCAAAGACCAGGGCCGGATGGATCTGGAGACCGAGTTTTTTGGAAACCCGGACATGCCAGCGGATGTTATTCAGGTCATTCAGGCCATCAAAGACGACGATCCCCTGAATACCGCAATTCTGCAGACACTGAATCAGGAGCTCAATGGCATCATCGGAAAACCGACGCCATCCGAAGGCGCTGCGGCCCCGGATCAGGATCTGGAGATCCGTTTTGGGCATGAATTTTCTGAGCAGGCGAAGGCGCTCCCAGGGGTCTTCATGGAGATACAGGACACAGGCTTCAAAGGCGGAGCCGCTCATTACGTTGATGCTGCTGAACCCCGCCTGATCCAGCGCAGAGCAGATGGGCAGCATCGATTCCGTCTTCATCCGGTTTGCCCAGAGAGACTGTTGGCCGTCGCGCAATGTTTCCTCGTTGATTTGCAGTTCTTTCATCGAACACCTCGGAAGTATGCTGTGACTTTGTCGATATTCGCCAAGAAAATGAAATAATCCCTACTTTTTCGCGGCTACCGGAACCGGATCCAGGGTCATCAGGACCTGCCCCATTTTCACGACGGTTTCATTCCGGACCAGAATCTCCCGGATCACTCCTTTCCGGGGCGCTTTGATCGAGTTCATCAATTTCATCACTTCCACAATGGCCACCTGATCCCCGGCTTCCACCGGACCGCCGGCTTCTACAAAGGGGGGGGCGCCGGGCGCGGGTGCGCGATAAAAAACGCCCTCCAGGGGTGTGATGATCTCGATGGATGAAGCGTCTTTGGATACCTTCCGCTGCGCCACAGCCGCTTCAGGCAATTCGGTCTTTTGACCGGGGGCAATATCGACGTTCCGAACCGCCGCTGCCTGAACGGCTGCCGCCTGATTTGCCGCATGGACCTTCCCGCCCGCCTCGCCGGCGTTTCCCTGGGTGTTTGCCCTGGGCCCGGGAGGACCCTTCACCAGCTCCAGTTTGAAATCTCCGATTTCCAGATGCAATTCCTGGCATACAGATTCATCGATGATTTTCATGATATCAATAACATTCTTGTAGGTGAGTTCATAAGTCAGTCCCTTGTTCATGGCATCCATAGTCTCTCCTTATTGTATCTAAAAGAGGTTAATCATCGACCCGAACCAAAACGGCATCGCTCTGTCCAAAGCCGCCACAGATCGCGGCGGCGCCCAATCCTCCTCCCAGCCGGCGAAGTTCATAGATCAGCGTCATGATCAATCTGGCCCCGCTTGCTCCGGTTGGATGTCCGATGGCAACGGCGCCGCCATTCACATTGGTGATGGAGTGCAGATGCGCAAGCACCTTTGCATCTCCGTCGCTTAAAACCTTTGTGCTGACCAGGGGAACGGCGGCAAAGGCTTCATTAATCTCGATCCGTTTTAAATCCTTCAGTGTGAGCCCCGTCTTTTCCAGAGCCTTTCTGATGGAAAGGGCAGGCATATAGGGAGAGGAAAGGGGATCGCCGGCCAGGTTCACATGGGAAAGAATCGTCGCCAACCGTTTGCATCCCAGTTCTTTTTGCCTTTCCCGGGACATCAAAATGAGTGCGGAAGCCCCGTCATTCAGGCCCGGCGCATTTCCAGCCGTGACCGTTTTCCCCCCATAGACCGGTTTCAGTTGCCTGAGTTTTTCCAGGGATGCATCCGCACGGGGAGACTCATCTTGCGTGACCTCGGTTGAATGCCCATCTTTATCCGTCCGCTGCCATGGCGTGATTTCATCCCGGAATTTTCCCGCCGCCAGGGCCGCAAAATATTTGCGATGACTGTCCAGGGCCCAATGGTCTTGCTGTTCCCGGTCAATGCCGTACTGCAGAGAGACGTCTCCGGTACCGACGGCAATGGGAACATCGACAATGGGATTGCGCATCATCAGGGGCTCCTCCAGCATAATCCCTCCCAGACGCGTCCCCCATCTTACACCCCGCGCCACCAGCGGCACCTGACTCATGGCCTCCATCCCGCCGGCAATCACCGTTTCCACCTCTCCCATGGCGATGTCCCGCACGGCCAATCCCGCAGCCGTCATGGAAGAACAGCAGGCCCGATCCAACGTGAGCGAAGGAACGTTCGCCGGCAAACCGGAGGTAAAGAGTATTTGTCGGGCAGCAACCGCTGCGGTGCCTGCCAATACGGCCACCCCCATGAGAAGTTCCTCCACCGTTTCCGGTGCGAGATGGATCTTCTCCATAACCGCCTGAACCGCCTTGGTTCCGAGATCGACCGCCGAATAATCTCTCAGATAACCGCCAAATTTTCCAAAAGGGATTCTGGCGGCGCTGACAACAACAACTTCACGCATAGGCTGCTCCCTCTTTTCCGACATCTCCATTACGGAACGCTGTCCAGGTGACCGTTGACATGGCTCATATTATCTTCTTCCAGCAATTCAATACTTTTGCAACTTCTTACGAGAACGTCCATCCGGCGCCGGCACAATCCCATCCTTGCCGTCTTCTTTCAAGGTTCGGGTGATGATGGCGAACATCTCCTTCAGATGTTTCCTCCGAACCTGAAGGTTTTCCCTGGTCAAGGGATTGTCTGCCAGCACCTTTTCGATGATTCCCTGGCAGGTGAAATAGGTGATGATCATTCCATAACAGCTGACCACCAACTGTTCCGCCGCAAGATCACCGGCAAGCGTTTGGGGATAAGCTTCGCGTACCGCATTGACGACCATCTGAAAAAGCGGCGCCATATGGCCGATGACACAGTCTCTCTGGTTACCTCCATTGATTTCACGCTGTATGATCCGAACGAAGTTCCGGTTTTGCTCTAAAAACTGGATGTATCGATCAACCGCTTTCGTAATCCGGTTTTCCAGCAAACCTTCACCCAGAAGCGATTTCTGCAGGGTCTCCGTCAAGTCTTCAAAATAATGTTCAATCACGCATACGAATAAGCCTTCCTTGCTCTTGAAGTAGTAATGGATGAGCGCTTTGTTTGTTTTGGACAGTTCGGCAATTTTCTGAACCGTGGACGCGTCAAATCCAACTTCACCGAACAGTCTATCTGCGGCCTGAATGATTTTTTCCCTGGTGGACATGAAGAGACCTTTTCCATCTGGAATATTTAACCGTACGGCCAACATATTATCGCGGTGTTTTTCCGTCTGTCAAGAAAAATATTTTACATGATTCAACTTATTTCTTCTTCTGTAATCTAAATAATATCTATGATATTAATTATATAATCACAATGCCGCTAAACATTACGTCAGTATGACCAATATAATCATAACTATCGTAATTCAGGATATTAACCAATTGGCCAATCAATAATATGTTGTTTTTTACGAGATCTTTATGCAATGTTTTAACAGAACTACCACCCACACCTTTTCTCTTTTATTGCGGTCTTCAGGTCATCAAAGCTTCGGATCCGGCCATCACAAATGATCCAGCGTGACGCCATCGCGGCAACATCATGGGCGTCAGAATGTTCTTGGGCTCACGGATCTGCCTGACTCAGGGTTTGGACCGCCTTCATATACGCATCGAACCCTCTCATGAAGATGTCATTATGAGTTGCATCCGGGATCTTGAGAAGCGTTTTACGTGGCGATGGACAGGCATCGTAAAGCGCCTGCGCTTCCGAAAAGGGGAAAAAATGGTCAAATTCGGCATGGATAATCAGGGTCGTCTTGTCCCAGGTCCGGATCTTTTCAAGGTTTCTGAAACCTTTTTCCTCACTGAAACCGATCTCTGAGGCGTTTACGCCAAGGAACTCCAGCAGCGTACCGGTATTTGCAAAACTGCTCTCCAGAACGAGACCGTTTATCCGGTCTTTGTGGCAGCTTATCAGTTCCAGCGCCGAGGCGCTGCCCAAGGATCGGCCCATCACGATAAAAGTCCCTCCGTATCCGTTTTCTCCCAGCCATCTTTTTGTGAACTCAAAGATGGCATGGCAGTCCCCCATCATGGTTGAGACCGTGGGCTTGCCGGACGATCTGCCATAGCCCCTGTAATCCACCACCAGGAAATTCATGCCCATGCGATTGTAGACAGGCCCCAATTCGTCATAGTCACTGGCGATTTCACCGTTTCCGTGAAAGAAAAGGATATTCGGGGCCGATTTCTCCGTCATATGGAAACGCCCGGCCACCTGAATATTGCTCTCCACCGGGATCGACACGTCGATCGTGTTCGCTGCTCCTGCAATCGACCCATATTCAGGCCTTAGATGGAAAAGCCCCATGAGGATTTCAGGACGGTCCAGAAGGGAATAGTCGATATCAGATCTCTCTGTCATTTTGACAAATCCTTATTTATTGTTGTCAAAAAGAAATGCCGATTTGATTTTGTAGCAGAGTTCGACCCGTAAAGCTAAGCCCAAAAGACATGTGCTGGTCATTGGCGACATCTACAAAGTTTGGTTATGATGATTTTGATAGAATTGAGAAGTATCGCTTGAAACGTTCATAAAAGGGCAGGACCATTTCCGATCCTGCCCTTTGAATTTATTTTCCCAATTCATAGGTTCCTGTTATCTTTACGCAATATTGAGATGTCCCCGGAGAGATTGGTTTCCCCTTCGTGAAACGCAAGGCTTTACCCTCGCCGGTAATCCCTTTAAATTTCCCAGTGCCATATATGAATTTCCAACTCGTTTCCGTACCGACTTGCGATGTTTCAACGACATAAAAATCGCCACTTGGATCCATGTGTTTGCCAGGGATAATGCCAGTCACTTTTCCTTTGTCAATCTTAATTACGCCGACGGAATGGCAAGTCGAGTTGTCGAAAAACTTACTTTCTGTATTGTCGAGGACGATTCCCCTGGCTTCAGAACCCATAATGATTAAGTCTTGGGTTTCTACGACTGTTATTATTTTCATGTCGTAGCATACAAGACAGTCGACAGGTTTCTCTGCTTGGGCTGTCACAATAAACAGAATAAACGTGAAGATGCCTATGACACCTAAAGTGCAAATTGGTTTTTTGATTGCCATCATGATCGTTTCCTCCTTGCTTAATTGGAAATTTGGTTGATATCTAAAAGACAGGACACGTCCAGAAGGAAAAAAGAGGGGCTCCAGAAGGAATAAAACTCCTTTGGAGCCTATCGCATTGGCATCTTCTGAAAACCCCTTGTCATAAAGCACCAACAAGGTTAGAGGTCAGGTTGCGGGGTTAATTAGAGAAAGGAGCACATGAACGGTTCTTTCATGTTCCTTTCGGTGTAGGAAGTCAAGAGAAAATTATCCAAATTTGTCAGGCAAGCCAACGATTTACACCTGAAAGGTGGTATGGATTTGTTGAATCGGAAGAACAACACTTCAGGAAGCTATACGTAACAAAATCTGATTTTCTTATAAATGTTGATATTTTACGTTGTTCTACAATATCCATAAATTCCTGTATCCGTCAAGTTGTTTTTAGATAGCACCATTGCCAGTGCAACCTCAAGGAGTTATCCATAGCCGCCGTAGTCAAGTTTTTTAGATAATTTCCAGACTGCGTTTCCCGCGCCGTGCCCCAGCAGGTTTCTTTTTGATAATTCGGTAATAATTTTTCCTGCGTCTATTGAAGAAAAACCCATTCTTAAAAGCACTGAGCGTTCTACGGAAGGGGAAGTATTTGTTTTTGCCATGTTTATTAACGGTTCAACCACTTTTCAGATAGCTTCCAGAACTTTTCTTTTAATTCTTTGTCCGATAATTTTGCAAGATGTTTCCTGCGCTTTTGATAATCGTCTTTTTTTACTGTTTCTGGTGTCATGTGTTAATTTTCCTCCTAAAAACAAAACTAAACAACCATAATTATTTATCGAATAATTTAATTGCTTCTTCCACAGGGGTATATTTTCTTTTCTGGACTTCAGCGTTATGTTTGAAAGTAAGGTGCCCTTTTGTAAAGTCCAGTCCATTGCGTAAAGCTTCATTTTCCTTCACGGCTTTTAGCCATCCTTTATTCGCGATTTCCAGCGCATAAGGGAAAGTAGCATTTGACAATGCCGTTGAAGAGGTCCTTGAAATTGCTGAAGGAAGGTTAGAGACACACAGGTGCCTTATCCCGTCAACCACGTAAACGGGGTCGTCAAATGTCGAAAACCTGCATGTTTCTATTGTCCCATTCGGTTCGCAATCGATATCCACTATAAGTGAATTCTTTTTCATAAGTTTAAGCATGTCTTTGGTGACAAGAGTCAATCCCGGGTACCATTTAACGCAGTTTACAAGCAGGTCTGTTTCCGGGAGCAGTTTTTTTATATTGGTTTGGCTTGAATATAGGGTTTTTATATCAGGGAATATTTTATATTTTATTTCTCTTAATCTTTCAACGCTGACATCAAGTATTGTCACATCAGCGCCAAGCCCCAAAGCGTATTTTGCCGCGTTTATCCCCAGATGGCCGGCTCCTAAAATAACAACTTTTGCGGATTCAACTCCCGGCATACCGCCCATTAATATGCCGTTGCCTCCGTTGGTGCTGAAAAGATGATATACTCCGATTAACATTCCCACCATGCCCGCTGCCTGGCTCATTGGAATCAGGAGGGGAAAACTTCCGTCTTTTGCCATAACGTCTTCATAAGCTATACCTACAACTTTTTTATTGAGCAGGACATCGGTTTCCTCTCGCCTGATAGCGGAATGGATGTATGTGAATATAATTTGCTGTTCCTGTATAAAATCAAACTCAACAGGGAGGATTTCCTTGACTTTTGTTATCATTTCGGCTTTTTTAAATACTTCGGAAGCATTATTGATTATTTCTGCCCCGGCTTTTTTATAGTCGTCGTCTGAAAAACCGCTTTTAAGCCCGGCATTTGTTTCAACTAATACTTTATGCCCTTTGGATGTGAATCCTTCAACGTTGTTTGGCGTATGGGCAATCCTGTTTTCGCCTTCCTTTATTTCCTTCGGTATTCCGATTATCATTTTACCTCCTCCTTAAACAGCCACCTTATGGTGGCTGTTTAACCCCTAAGTTGTTTGATTTATCAAAAATCTTATTTTTGAGAAATCTTTAGGGGCGCAATCCACCTTCCCTATCTGAAAACTGCGGAAAAACTGAATCAAACAGATGATTTGCTTATTAGATTATTGGATAATTAGTTTATAAATAACAAGTTGTATTGAAATCAATGTCAGAAGCCCTGTGCAGGCCTGATAAATCAACGCTTGCGGCTACGAATTTGGTTTATTAATAAGGCATTGCTTTTTGACGGCCGGAGCATAGGGGAGCTGTTTTGGCTTGTCAAGAAATATTTTGCATGGAAAACTGGCCGCTGATTACCACTCGTAATCTTGCATATTTCTTAAGTATCATCAACTGAAGATTACAGGAAGTTGTGGTTGCCCCCGATCACCACCCGAAAATGCTGTCTTTCGACCGATTATCAATAAAACGCTCCGGAAAGTCAATCTGCGCCTTTGTATTTGAAAAATATTCAATTCCAACTACATGCAATTTCCCTTTTCCCTTGACAGAACCCCTCCGCCCTTCTATCGTCACAACCACTTAATTTCTCATACAGAGCAAAAGGATGGACAGCCGTGCCCCGGTACGGCGGGAAGAACAGAGAACAAGAGCATGTGCTATCGAAGAATTGAAGACATCTCCAGAAACACCCCCTGGGATAATCAATGCAGCCGCAGAGCGGCGTTCGGCAACAAGGGCGGATTCTGTATCCAGAGGCTGCTTCTGATTCTGCTGCTGATCCTGCTGTTGCCCGTTTCCTCAATGGCCGAAAACCTTTCCTGCAGCCGCATGCCCATGCTGATGGAGCGGTTCCTGGCCAGTCACTACGCGATGAAGAGTATAACCGGGGAGATCAACATTCAGGCCGTCGACCAGATGATCAAGAGTCTCGACCCCTCCAGAACGCTGCTGTACGAGTCCGATTTGGAAAAGCTGAAGCACGTTCTGCAAGGCGTGTTTGTAAGCATGCAATCGGGCGACTGTATCGCACTGCCGCAGGTTTACGATGTGCTCGTCGCAAGGGCGCGGGAGAACGAGGCCATTGTCAAGAATATTCTGGGGCCGGACTACCGACTCGACGAGACGGTTGAGCTGAACATCAACGTGAACAAGCGCCCCTATGTGAAGACGACGGCGGAAAAGCTTGGGCTCCTGAGAAAGGTCGTGCAATTCCAGATCGAAACTGCACTGCTTGCAGGCGTCGACTTGGCGGAAGCCAAGAAGCAGCAGATTCACCGCTACGAGCTGCAGACGATGCGGGTGGTCGAGCACAATCCCGAAAAACTCATTACGAACTTCGCCGAGGCCTTCGCCCGAACCCTGGATCCGCACACAAGCTACCTATCCCCTGAAAACTTAGATGACCTCCGGATTCAGATGCAGCTTTCCCTGGAAGGGATCGGAGCGCTCCTCAGCAGCGACAACGGCTTTACCGTCATTGAGGAGTTGATTCCCGGGGGAGGAGCCGAGCGCTCGGGCCTGCTGAAACCGAAGGACAAGATCATCGCGGTGGCCCAGGAAGAGGAAAAGCCCATTGGCGTCATCGACATGGATCTACGCGACATTATCAAGATGATTCGCGGCAAGAAAGGCACGCAGGTAACGCTGACAATCCTGCGGCAGGTGGAACGCACGGATCGCTTCGACGTCACTATCACGCGCGACAAGATCGACATCAAAGAGCAGGAGGCCAAGATCACCTACGAGACCCGGACAGTGGACGGCAGACCGTACAACTTCGGTGTGATCGATCTTCCTTCCTTCTACGGTGACGAGAAGGAAAACAAGTCCTGCTATGAAGACGTAAAAAGCCTCCTCGCGGAGGCTATGCGGCGGCATGTCGATGGGATCGTGCTTGACCTGTCACGCAACGGGGGGGGCCTACTCAGGGAGGCGGTGCGTCTTACCGGCCTTTTCATTGGCAAGGGCGGAATCGTGGCGACCAAAGATAGCCGCGGGCAGGTGACTATTCTCGCCAATGGTTCGGCTGCATCAAGGACGAAAGGCAGCAAGCGCAACGTGATTACGTTCCCGGCAGAAAATCTCCGATCGCTCTACACGGGACCCCTCGTTGTGCTAACGAGCCGCCTGAGCGCATCGGCCAGCGAGATCGTGGCGGGCGCTCTCAAAGACTACCATCGCGCTGTGGTCGTCGGGTCGGACCATACCTTCGGCAAGGGGTCCGTGCAGGAACTAACGCCTCTGCCCTTGGGTCTGGGCGGCATGAAAGTCACCACGGGGCTGTACTTCCTTCCCGGCGGCAAGTCTACACAGAAGATGGGCGTAGAAGCGGATGTCCGGCTGCCTATCTGGTTCATTCTCGAAGATATTGGTGAAACGGAGATGGACTATCCGCTTCCGGTCCAAGCGATCACGCCCTTCATCGTCGTTCCGGGAAACGCCACGCCGCTCTGGAAGCCACTGGAGCAGCCCATGCTCGCGAAGCTGGCAGCAAGGTCCAAGGCCCGGGTCGCCAAAGACGTGAAGTTCGCCGAGATCATCAAGAACAACAAAGAGGCCGCCAGCAAGAAGGGCGTAATCCGGCTGACCGACTTACGCAAGGATATGGGGAAGAAAAACGGCAGTACGAAGAAGGAGACACTTGCCGAGCTTAAGAAGAAAGCGCGTGACCAGTATGCTCCCTTCGTGAATGAGAGCGTCAACGTTCTACTCGATATGGTGACGCTGGGGTCATTTCTGCGCATTTCAAACCACAAATGAACCTCCCCGGAGCAAGCTGCCGGGTATCTCACGGTTAGCAGCTTCCCTCCAATCGAAGCAAGCGTCGGGGAATATGACCGTTATTCGCCGCACCGGTTGCTTTTATTGGATGCAGATGCTACAATTCAAACCATCTTGAGAAAAAAAAGATGAGTGACCTGAAGCAATGTATCGCAAAGCAGAAAAGGACGGATAAGGAATTCTCAGAGGGTTTCGAGAAAGGCGACGAACAATTCAAGATCGGGGTTGTTCTCCGCCAGGCGCGCGAATCCGCTGGGTTGACCCAGGAGGAACTGGCCGTGCGCCTCAAGACCCAAAAGACGGCTATCTCCGGAGTCGAAAGCCATGCAGAGGACATCACCGAAATGGCCTCCAAATGAAGAACCTTCTGGCCCCCATCGGCACGATCTGCTTCTGTTCCCTTTTCATGGGTTGCAGCCAGGAGAGCCTCATCTTTTATCCCGAAATCCTGCCGCCGGATTATCGATTCGCCTTTTCCGAACCTTTTGAAGAGGTGACCGTGCCCGTGGAGGCGGCAACCCTCAACGCCCTCCTTTTCAAGGCCAAAAATAAGGGGACAGATTTCAAATCTGTCTCCGCGGTCATCCTTTATCTGCACGGCAATGCCGGAAGCCTGAAGAGCTGGGGCGACGTGGCCGGGGATTTCACCTCGAGGGGCTACGATATCCTGATTCCGGACTACCGGGGTTTCGGCAAGAGCACCGGGAATATCGCGAACGAAAAGCAGTTGCTGGACGACGGCCTGGCCGTCTATCGCACGCTGACAAAAACCTGGCCGGAGGACCGGATCATTGTCTATGGAAGATCGATCGGAACAGGTATCGCGACCTTCATCGCCCGATCAGGGAAGCCCCGGATGCTCATCCTGGAGTCGCCCTTCCTGAGTCTCATCGATCTGGCATCCCACCATTACCCGTTCCTGCCCCGGCCGATCATCTCAATGTTCCTCCGGTACCCGCTGAGAAACGACCGCCGGATCGGGGATGTCGCCTGCCCCGTCTATCTTTTTCACGGCACAAAGGACGACATCATTCCTTTCGATCACAGCGTCCGGCTGGAGAGGCTGATCCGATCCCCGCACAGGCTGATCCGGATTGAAGGGGGAGGTCATAACAATCTGAGCGATTACGGCGCCTTTGACAGGGAGCTGGATCAAATCCTCCGGTAGCCTGCCCCCTTTTGTTTCACCTACCCTTCGATCGGTTTCGCCTCGTCGATGAGCATGATCGGAATTTCTTCCCGGATCTCGTAGAGCAGACGGCAGCGGTCGCAGATGAGGCCGTCCTCCGCGGGGTTCAAACGCACCTCGCCCTTGCACTTCGGGCAGGCCAATATTTCTAACAGTTCCTTACTGACTCCCATCGTTCACCCCCTTTGTTCCCTTCCCGCCAGCATTTCCTTCACAGCCGTAAAAACCTCTTCCACAGAGACATCCGTCATGCACCGGGGCGTTTCACAACGTTTCCGGAAGCAGGGGCTGCAAGAGAGCCCCTTCCGGATGATCCGGTGTCCGGGACCGCAGGGGCCCGTCCGGGCGGGGTCGGTCGGCCCGAAGAGGGCGACGACCGGCGTTCCCACCGCCGCGGCAAGGTGCATGGGGCCGGAGTCGGTCGTGACGAGGAGGGCCGCCTCCCGATAGACGCAGGCCAGCTCGCGGAGCGTCGTCCGGCCGCCGAGGTTGACGGCCTTGGTTCGCATCTTCCGGCAAATCCGTTCCAGTGGAGCGGGTTCGCCGCCCGTTAAAACAATGCCGACCCCCAGTTCTACCCGGAGCCGGTCACAGAGCCCTGCAAACTTCCCCTCCTCCCAGAGTTTCGTCTCCCAGAAAGCAACCGGATTGACGGCCACGAAGCGCGGCATATCCTTGTAAACACCCTCCCCTTCGGCCGTCGTTTCCGCGTCCGGTTGATCTCCTGCCGGGAAGGGGTGCGGCGCCGGCGGTAGAAGGGAATGCCTTTCCCTGATCGATGGGAGCGATGCGGCGTGTTCATTGAGGAGCGCCGCCACGCGCCGCTTCTCCTTTTCTCCAACGGCGATCCTGAATTCCGGCGTCGCCGCAAGACAGGCCGCCCCCGATTTCCCGGCGACATGGCGCACGAAGTCGAGGTAGCGGTCCACAGCATGCTTCCCCATCGCCTCGGAAATTTTTTCGTTGTAGAAGAGGCCGCTCAGCTCCTGCAGGCTGTCGTAGCCTAACTTTCGTTTTCCGCCGCTGAGGAGGACGATCACGGCGCTCTTGAAGAGACCGTGGAAGTCAATCACCAAATCATAACGGCGGCGCCGAAGAGACCTGAGAAATGATCGCATTTCCCGGAGAGGCGCGATGATCTGTCCCCTCCGGAGTTCATTGATCCAGCGTTTCCGGCCGGAGACGATCACCCGGTCCAGGTCGGGATGGCCCGCGAGCAGATCGGCGGCCGCCTCCTCGACGACCCAGGTAATATCCGCGTCGGGATAGCAACGCCGGAGGGCGGCGAGCGACGGCAGCGTGTGGATGACGTCGCCGATGGCGCTCAGTTTGACGATCAGGATGTTCACGATTTGCGGTTCCTCAGGATCCATTTGACCGCGGCGAGCAGATCGCCGGCGACGTACACAGGCCGGACGATTCCCACCTCCCGTTCGGGGCCGGCTTTCTCGATGGGGGCACGATGCGGCATCATATCTCCATTCTTCTGCGATTCTTCGTCCGGACCCAGTTGAGCGGCGGCCTCCTCGCCGTATCCGGTCCGGACGAGGATACCCTGCACTCCGGCCCTGGCCCCGGCCTCGATGTCCTTCAGCGTATCCCCGACCATATAGGAGCGATTCGGATCGATCCGAAGTTCCTCCACCGCCCGGAGGAGCATTCCCGGCGAGGGTTTCCGGCAGTCGCAAATTTTGAGGTACTCCACCCGCCCCTCCGTCGGATGGTGGGGACAGAAATAGAAGGCGTCGATCAACGCCCCGTCCGCCCGGAGGATATCCCGGAGATAATCATGGGTCTTCTCGACGAGGACCTCGTCGAAAACCCCGCGGGCAACCCCCGACTGGTTCGTGACGACGACGGCCTTCATCCCGCTTTTGTTGATCAGCCGGATCGCTTCGGCGGCGCCGGGGATCAGTTGAAGCTTCTCCATCCGGTCGAGATACCCCACCTCTTCATTGATCGTCCCGTCGCGGTCCAGAAAGACCGCCGCCGGTCGTTTTTCCCCTTTCATCAATCCGGGTTTTCCCCCTCCCCTTCATCCCCTCCCACCCGGGGAGGGGAAATTTTAATTTCACCCTATCGAAAGCAGCAGTTTCCGCGCAGCGGCGTAAACCTCTTCCACGCCGATCATCTCCATGCAGCAAAAATCGGTCGGACAGACCGGCTTCAGGCAGGGTCCGCACGGGACGTCGTGGTGAATGACCATGCTCTTCTCCCCCACGGGCGAAGTCGTGACGGGGTTCGTCGAGCCGAAGACGGCGATGGTTGGGACCCCCAGCGCCCCGGCGACATGCATCAGGCCGGAATCGTTCGAAATGAAGAGGGCGCAGCGCGAGATCAGGGAGATCGCCTCCTTCAGATTCGTCTTTCCCGCAATGTCGATCAGGGGATGCCGGGCGCTTTTCCGCACCGCGGCGGTGCTTTCCCGGTCGCCGCCGCTGCCGAAGAGGATCATCTGCGCCCCGGATTCGTTGCTCAGGCGGTCGGCGACGGCAGCGAATCGCTCCGGGAACCACTTCTTCGCCGGCCCGTAGGCGGCGCCCGGCGCGATGCCGATCCAGGGTCGGCCGCCTTCGATTCCGAATTCACCGCAGAGCCGTTCCGCTATGGCTTCGTAATCCGCCCCGGGCCGGAGGCGGACGTCGCGTCCCGCGGGCATGCAGCCGAGCGTCCGGACCATCTCGAGGTAGTAATCGATCTGATGGACCCGGCGGATTGCTTGCGTCCGGCGGACGGCGTGGGTGAGGAGCAATCCCCGGCCGTCCGAGTTGTACCCGGCCCGGAGCGGGATGCCGGCCAGCCTCGCAATGATCGCCGCCTCGACCGCGTTCTGCAGGAGGATGGCGCAGTCGAAGCCGATGCCCCGGAGTTCTCCGGCCAGGCGGAGCTTGCCCCGGATGCCGCCATGACGCCCGGGTTCCTGAAAGACGATGACGTCATCCACGTCCGGAGAAAGCCGGTAAACCTCGGCGACCCACGGTTTCGCGAGGATGGAGATCTGCGCCCGGGGCCAGGTCTTCCGGATGGCGGCAACGGCGGGGAGCGTCATGACGACGTCCCCGATCCAGTTCGTCCCCCGGATCAGCACCCGTTCGATCCCCTCTCCGGGCAACCTTTTCCCGCCTCTGACTTTCAGTTGCATCCCCCATCACCCTATGTTGACGCCACCGTAAAAAAATGCGAAATCCCCCTCCCCCTCGGTCAAGGCGATCATGATTTGTAATGCGCAAGCCGGGAAAAAATCAACTCCGCAAATGGTCCGGCGGGCGTAATTTCCATCCCGATCCGCAGAAGGGAGATCTCCGCCTGAAAATCAGGGAAGTCGGCAAGACGGACGCCGTCCTTCTCGGTGGTAACGATCCGGGCGGCGCCGCTCTCCGCCGCGAGACGCCGCAGGGCCTCGATATCGGAACGGCCGTAGGGATGGTGGTCGGGGAAGGCCTGAAGGGAGACGACCTTCGCGCCGAGCGCTGTCAGCCCCCGCCGGAAGGCCTCCGGAGAGCCGATTCCGGCGAAGGCGAAGACTTTCTGCCCCCGGAGAGCCGCGGGGGATGAAACCCGTCCCGTTGCCGCCTCGACGAGTTCGCGCGGCCGGCGGATTCCCCGGAAAGACTGCAGAGACGCGACTTCCCGCAGGGGTTCCTCATGGTCCGCGTCTCCCGTCTGCAAGAGGATGCCGGCGCGACGCAGGGCCTGCGGCGGTTCACGGAGCGGCCCCCGGGGGAGGAGAAACCCGTTCGCGAAGGGACGGGCGGCGTCAACCAGGACGATGTCGATATCCCGGAAGAGCGACCGGTGCTGAAAGGCGTCGTCGAGGACCAGGATGTCCGCGCCGAATCGCTCCACGGCAGCCTTTCCCGTGAGGGACCGTTTCGGGCCGGTCAGGACAGGAATCCCCGGCAAGGCCCCCGCGATCAGGACCGGTTCGTCCCCCGCCTCGCGCCACCCCAGGATAACACGTTTCCCGTCGGAGACGACATTGACGGAGGCTTTTGCATGGCCGCCGTAGCCCCGGCTCAGGACGGCCGGGCGATAACCGTGTTCCTTCAGCAGCGCAGCGAGAAGAATGACCGTGGGGGTCTTTCCGGTTCCGCCCACGGTGAGGTTGCCCACGCTGACGACGAGGCAGGGGAGTTTCATCGGGCGGAGGAGTTCCCGGTCATAGAGATGGTTCCGCAGGGCGACGGCGGCGCCATAGGGGATGGAGAGAAGACGGAGCACGGTGGCGATGGCGCCGGATGCGCTTCCCGTCCGTTCGCCTTCCCAGATTTCCTTCAGCCTCTCATCAAAGGATCGCAAAGTCGCCCCCCCGTGACTGCCTTGCTTTGCTGGAAAGGCAATACCCGCCATACCGCCATCCAAACGGCAATAGCCCCTATTTACCCATCTCCGTTTCCGTTTGTCTCCCCGCCGCCCCGGCCGTTTTCCTTGAACTGCATGTTGTAGAGGCGGCAGTATTCCCCCTGGCAGGCGAGGAGAGCCTCGTGCGTTCCCTCCTCGCGGATCTCTCCGCTCACGAGGACGATGATCCGGTCGGCGTTGCGGATCGTGGAGAGGCGGTGGGCGATCACCAGCGTGGTCCGGCCCTTCATGAGATTCTCCAGGGCGTCCTGGACCTCGATCTCCGCCTCCGAGTCGAGAGAGGAGGTCGCCTCGTCGAGGATCAGGATCGGGGCGTCCTTGAGCAGCGCACGGGCGATCGAGAGCCGCTGCCGCTCGCCGCCGGAAAGTTTTGTCCCCTGCTCGCCGATGAGGGTATCGTATCCTTTTGGCAGGCGCAGGATGAAGTCGTGTGCGTTTGCGGCCTTCGCAGCGGCAACGATCTCCTCCTCCGTCTTCACGATGTCGCCGTAGGCGATGTTGCCCCGGACCGTGTCGTTAAAGAGAATCGTCTGCTGGGTCACGATGGCGATCTGTCCCCGGAGCGACTCGACGGTGACGTCGCGGATGTCCCGACCGTCGATGAGGATCGCCCCTTCCGTCACGTCGTAGAAGCGGGGGATCAGGTTGACAAGCGTCGTTTTCCCCCCGCCGCTCATTCCCACGAAGGCGACCACCTCGCCGACCCGGATCTTGAGATGGATGCCCCGGAGGACGGGCGTCTTCTCGTAGCGGAAGGTCACGTCCCGAATCTCGATCTCCCGGGAGATCCGAGGGAGGGGGCCCGCGGCGGGACGGTTCCGAATCTCCGGGACGAGGTCGATGATCCCGAAGACCCGCTGGGCGCCGGCGATCCCTTGCTGGATCTTGTTGTTGACGTCCGTCAGGCGCTTGACCGGCTCGTAGAGCATGATCAAAGCCGTGAGGAAGGAGAAGAAGGTCCCCGGCGTCGATTGGCCGTGGATCACCTGGTAGCCGCCGTAGAAGATGATCGCGGCAATGCCGAGGCCGCCGAGAAATTCCATGAGGGGGCTGGAGACGGCGTTGATCGAGACCGCCTTCAGATTCAGGTGGAAGAGCCGTTCGTTCTCGACGGAGAAACGCCGGTTTTCATACTCCTCCATGCTGAAGGCTTTCACGATCCGTGTCCCCGAGATCGTCTCCTGGAGAAGGGTCATCAGGCTCCCGAGGGTGACCTGCGTCCGCGTCGCCACCTGCCTCATTTTCTGGCCGAATTTGGCGATGGGATACACGGCGAGCGGAAAGACAAACATGGCAATGATGGCAAGCTGCCAGTCCCGGTAAAAGATCACAAAGACGAGGCAGATCAGGGTAAAGGAGTCCTTGAGCAGGGCGGTGACCGCCTCCGAGACGGCGCCCTGGATGTATCCGACGTCGTTCGTGATCCGGGACATCAGAATGCCGGTCGGATTTTTTGTGAAAAAGGCAAGCGACTGGGTCTGAATCTTTCGGTAGAGTTCCCTCCGCAGGTCGGCGACGATCCGCTGGCCGATGAAATTCATCAGGACCGTCTGGGCGTAGCTGCAAGCCCCCTTGATCAGGTAGATCCCGACGACAGCGAGCGGGAGCCACTGAAGCGTCTTGGCGTTTTGCTTCAGAAAGATCTCGTCGAGGGTCGGTTTGACGAGAAAGGCGAGCGCCGAAGTCATTGCGCCGACCATGAGCATGCAGATCATGGCGACCGAAAACTTGAGACCGTGCGGCCTGGCCAGTTTCAGGAGTCTTTTAAAAATATCCACTGTTTGCCTCTATATTCCGTAGAGCATGTCGCAGGCGATCTGCGCCGTACGGCGCGACGCCCCCGGCGTCCCTAATTTCCCCCGGATCTCCGCGAGCGAAACTTTCATCTCCCGCGCTTTTTCCTTCCGGACGATGAGTTCCATCACCTCGGCGGCAATCCGCTCCGCATTGGCATCGTCCTGGATCAGCTCAGGGACGATGGTCCGCCCGGCGATGATGTTCGGCAGGCTGATGTGATCTACGCGGATGAACCTCCGGCCGATGGCATAAGAGGCGGCGGAGATCTTGTAAACGACGACCATCGGCGTTTCCAGAAGCGCCGTCTCCAGCGTCGCCGTTCCCGAGGCGACCATCGCCACGTCGGAAATGGCGATGACATCGTAAATCTCGTCCCGAATCACATTGACCGGGACGGGAAACTGCCAGAGGATATCCCGGACAAAGTCCGGAGCGAGCGTCCCGGCGAGCGGCAGGACAAATTGCAGCGGAGAGAGCTTTTCCATCATGATCCGGCAGGCCATGAGCATCTCCGGCAGGAACCGCGACACCTCGGAGCGGCGGCTGCCGGGGAGAATACCCACCGTGATCGCCTCTTCCCGGAGGCCGAAGCGATTCAGCGCCTCCGGCCGCGCATATTTTTTCCGCACCTCGTCCAGGAGCGGATGCCCGACAAAGGTGACGTCCACCCCGGCATCCCGGTAGAATTTTTCCTCGAAGGGGAGGATGACGGCCATACGATCCACGGTTTTCCGGATCGTCTCGATCCGGCCCTTCCGCCAGGCCCACACCTGAGGACTGATATAATAGAAGACCCGGATGCCCTGTTTTCTGGCGGCGCGGGCAAGCGGGAGGTTGAAATCCGGGTAGTCAATCAGGATGACGAGGTCGGGTTTCTCCTCCAAGAGCGAAATCTTCAGACGGCGCATGACCCGGAGGATCATCCCGAGCTTGAAGGCCACCTCCGTCAGCCCCACCACGGCCATATCCGCGGCGTCGGCGAGAAGTTCGACCCCCGCCGTCTGCATCCGTTTTCCCCCCACCCCATAGAAGGAGAGGCTGGGATCGATCCGGTGCATCGCCCGGACGAGGTTCCCGCCGTGGAGGTCACCCGAGGCCTCTCCGGCGACAATCATGACCCTCCGCGCGCTCACGGCCGCGTCCGTCCTTTCCCGGTTCGCCCCCGACTGAAGTCATCGGGGGAACCGTCAAAGGGCGCCCTTTCCCGGTTCCGGACGATCGCTCCGTTGATGCGCAGGGCCAGTTCCAGGGCGTCACGCCCATCCCTGCCCGATACCGGCGGGGGCGTCCGGCCAGCCACGGCCCGGACAAAGGACCGGATCTCTTCCTCCAACGGATCCACCGCCTGAATCTTGACGGGATTTTCCGTAATCTCGATCTGTCCGCCGGCGCCGTTTCGCCGGCTCAGGGAAACAAGTTCCCGTTTGTTGAAATCCACGGCGTGGTACCCCTCGAGGCCGAAAAACCGGATCTTCTGCATGATCTTTCCCGTGACCCGGCTCGCGGTGATGTTTGCCACACAGCCGCTCGCAAAGGTCAGACGGGCATTGGCGATGTCCACCTTGTCCGAGAGAACCGAAACCCCCACGGCGTCCACGGTCTCTATCGGCGAGCGGACGAAATGCAGAATGATGTCGAGGTCGTGAACCATCAGATCAAGGATAACGTCCACATCCGTACCGCGTTCAAGGAAGGGGTGGAGACGGTGGGATTCGATGAAGAGGGGCATTCCCATCAAGGACCGGAGGGCCGTGATGGCCGGGTTGAACCGCTCGACAAAGCCGATCTGGAAGACCAGCCCCTTTGCCCCGGCGAGGGCGATCAGTTCGTCCGCCTCGGCGAGCGTCGTGGCGATCGGTTTTTCCAGCAGGACGTCCACGCCCGCCTTCAGAAAGACCAAGGCGACCTCATGGTGGGCGCCGGTCGGCACGGCGATCGAAACGGCGTCAACCTTCCCCAGAAGGCCGCGGTAGTCCGTCAGGATCTCACAGTCACAGCCGTCGGCCGCCTTCCGGGCATTCTCCTCCGCCATGTCGGCGACGCCGACGACCCGACATTCCGGAATTTTCCGGTATTTCTGGAGGTGGAAGCGGCCCAGATGGCCGGTCCCCACCACGCCGATTCTGATTTCTTTCATAGGACCAACCAATGCTACTCCCTGTTAACGGCAGATCCCTCTTTCCGACTTCCGGATGAAATCAAGCAACTGCCGAATTTCGGGCAGGTCTGCCACCTCCTGTTCAACCTTCCGGATGGCGGCGGTGAGGAGGAGCGAGGAGCGGAAAATGATCCGGTAGGCCTCCTTGAGGGCTGCGATCGTCTCGTCGGTGAACCCCCGCCGCTTGAGGCCGATCATGTTCAGACCGAAGAGCTTGGCAAAGTTTCCGGAGGCCATGACGAAGGGGGGGATGTCTTTGGCCACCGCCGATGCGCCGCCGATGATGCAGTGGGCGCCGATCCTCGTAAACTGATGAACGCCCGTCAGGCCGCCGATGATGGCGTAATCCTCCACATGAATGTGGCCCGCAAGGTTCGCGGCATTTGCCATGACAACGTGATCGCCCAGTTTGCAGTTGTGGGCGACGTGGCAGTAAGCCATCAGCAGGTTGTGGTCGCCGATGATCGTGACGCCGATGTCGTGGATGGTGGCCCGGTTGATCGTAACGTACTCCCGGATCATGTTGTGGTTGCCGATGATGACCCGTGTCGGCTCTCCCCGGTATTTCAGATCCTGGGGCGCGCCGCCGATGGAGGCGAACTGGGCGATCCGGTTGCTCTCGCCGATGTCGGTTTGGTTCTCGATGACCACATGGGGGCCGACGAGCGTGTTCTTCCCGATATGGACGTCGGGACCGATGATGCTGTACGGCCCCACTTCAACCCCTTCTGCGAGCGTCGCGTCGGGGGAGATGACCGCCGTGGGGTGGATATTCATAAAATTTCCTTCTCTGCTTTCTCCTCCAGGGCCGCAACCCGACGCTGAAGGGCTGCAAGGACCTCGCGCATCTCCGGAAGTTTCGGAAGGCAGGCCTCCATCTTCAGCCACTCCCGATGGGGCCTATGGGGAGAGCCGGCGACAATCTGTCCCGGCGGGATATCTTTGTGAACACCGGACCGGGCGGACGCCATGACGCCATCCCCGATCCGGACGTGGCCGACGATCCCCGCCTGGCCGCCGATGACGACCCCCTTTCCCAATTGCGTGCTGCCCGAGATGCCGACCTGGGCAACGATGATGGAATACTCCCCGATCACCACGTTGTGGGCGATCTGGACGAGGTTGTCGATCTTCACCCCCCGCTGGATCCAGGTCCGGCCGAGGGCTCCGCGGTCGATGGTCGTGTTTGCGCCGATCTCCACATCATCGTCGATCTGGACGGTGCCGACCTGCGGGATCTTCCGGTTTTCACGTCCGGGAAGGGCGAAACCGAAGCCGTCGCTGCCGACGACGACGCCGGCATGGAGAACAACCCGCCGACCGATCCGGCACCTCCGGTAAACCGTGACGCCCGGATAGAGTATGGAGCCCTCGCCGACGGTGGCATCCCGCCCGATGAAGACCCCCGGGTAGAGCACGGCTTGTTTCTCGACGCGCGCCCCGCTGCAGACGTGGACGCCGGGATAAACCACGGCCTCCGGCGAAACGTCGGCCCCCGCTTCGACGGTTGCTTTTTTGCTGATTCCCGCGGTCTCTTCATCCTCGGGATGGAAAAGGGCCAGCAATCGGCCCAGGGCGACGTAGGGATCCCCGACGATCAGGAGGTTTTTCCCCGCGCACGCGGTTCCCGGAACAACGAGAATGGCGCTCGCACCTGTGGTTTCCATCTTTTTCCGGTATTTCGGGTTGGCCACGAAGGTGAGATCCCCGGGGCCGGCCTCATCGATCCCCCGGATCCGTTCGATCACGATCCCGCCGTCGCCGATGACGCTGCCGTTCAAAAACGCGGCAATCTCTTTCAATGTCTTCTTCACAGACGTTTTCCTGCTACTTTTTGGGCTTGTACGTCTTGTTGAATTCTTCAATCACCCGCTTCGTCAAGTTGTTCTCCTTCGCGTAATACGCCAGAGGAATCGCGCTGATGTCCGCGATCATGCTGTATTTCTCCTTTTCGCCGATGGCCTGGACGATTTTCAGGATCTCGGGGATCATCTTCTTTGAAAGATCCTGATCCCTGGCCTGGAGTTCCTCGTTGGAATCCTTGACCAGGAGCTGATAGTCCCGAAACTTCTTCTGGTACGCGAGTTCCTTTTCCTTCATGACCTCTTCTTTGAGGAGCGGCTTCTGCTTTGCGAGTTCATCCTTGAGCTTCTGCAGTTCGTTTTCCCGCTCCTGGATGGTGTCCTTCGTCTTATCGATGGCTTTCTTAAAATCTTCCGCCTCTTTCTTGCCGGCGATGGAGGTGAGCATGATCTCCTGGACGTTCACAAACCCTATTTTCTCGGCCGCCGCGGCTGGAGAGGCCGCAAAAACGAGGGCCAGTATCAAAATGCTCCCCATCATCAATCCATATCTTTTCATAAACCATTTCCCCTTTCCTGTTTGTGAATCATTCAGGAAGGCAACAACAGCCTTCCGGTTTTTCTACATGAACATTCCGATCGTGAATTCCCACCGGCCGGCGGATTCGTTCTCCTTCCTGTCGAGGACATAACCCCATTCCAGACGGAGCGGCCCGATGGGCGAATACCAGCGGACGCCCAAACCGGCCGTTCTCCGCATGTCGCCGATGTGGTAACCGCTTTCCCATGAGTTTCCGGTGTCGAAGAAGAGAACCCCTTTCATCCCTTGGTCTTTGATCAGCGGAAAGATATAATCGACATTGAAGTTCAACATCGTCAGCCCCCCGATGACGTCCCCCGTCGCGGGATCGGTCGGTCCCACATCCCGGAGACCGCGAAGGGAGTTGATCCCCCCGAGAATATACCTTTCGTAGATCGGCACCTCTTTTCCCTCGTTGGGTTGAATGTAGCCTATCCGTCCGCGGACTCCGATGACCGTGTCCAGTGGAAGCGGGAAAAACCAGGAGGAGGTCGCCCCGTAACGGGTATAGCTGACATCGCCTAAGAAGATGCCGCCCGTATATTCCACCGAGGCGCTGTTCTTCGATCCGCTGGAGGGGAACATCACATCATTCGTTGTATCCCGGGTCAGGGTGAAGGTGACGCCGCTGCTCATCGTCTCCCCCGCCTGTTTCTTGATATAATAGGAGGCCGTGTCCAGGATATCTTTCACATTGTTCTGCGACAGGCGGTAGCCGGCATAGCCGGTCACGTACGGCCAGAGGGGATAACCCAAGGTGGCGCCGAATCCTTTGGAGTCGACTTTGTAGGAATCGTACTCGCGGTAGAGATTCCAGATATCGAATTTGCTCCAGAGAGGCATGTCGAAGAGCCAGGGTTCCGTGAAGGAGATGTCATAGAGCGTGGAGAGGGAGCCTATGCTCGCCTTGAGGCTCAGGATCTGGCCGCGGCCGAAGAGGTTCTGCTGGGAGACCTGGGCCATGACCATCGCATGGTCCAGGGCGCTATAGCCGGCGCCGACGCTGAACATCCCTGTCGTTTTCTCCTTGACATGGATGTTCACATCCGTCAGGGTCTCGTCGGGACCCTTCTCGCTCTGGAAATCGATCTCTTCAAAGTAGCGCAATTGGTTCAGGGCCATGTAGCTTTTCTTCAATTTGGTCCGGCTGTAGAGATCCCCTTCGATCACGGAGAGCTCTCTGCGGATGACTTTGTCGCGTGTTTTGGTGTTTCCGGTGATGTTGATCCGGTTGAAATAGACCAGCTTCTTCTTGCCTATTTCGTAAGTCACATCGACGGTCTGGGTTTTCTCCTGCGGTTCGGTGCGGGGGGCAATATCGGCATTGGCG
>JAPLJW010000089.1 GCA_026388365.1 Deltaproteobacteria bacterium
CCAGACGCAGTCTTACGGCACCGAGGCCCGCGGCGGCGCCAGCCAGTGCAATGTGGTCATCGACGATGAGCCGATTACTTATGTCGGCGTCGTCAACCCGGATATCTTTGTATGCATGAGTCAGGAGGCCTATGATAAACTCATCGCCGATGTCCGGGAGAAGGGTCTCGTCTTCTACGACAGCGACCTGGTGAAGATCCAGGAACTGCCCAAAACCCGGCAGATCCCGATTCCCGCCACCAAGGCCGCCATCGACAGCGTGGGCCGGAAGATCGTGGCCAATATGGTCATCCTGGGCAGCGTCATCGAGAGCACTCGGATTCTCGATGCCGATCTGATGAAAAAGTGCATCCGGGAGAACGTCCCCAAGGGCACGGAGGAGATCAATCTGAAAGCCTTTGACAAGGGCAGAGAACTGTATCGGGAGATATCGGCGAAAGCTTAATGCATTCATCGAGGCCTGTTATGAAAAAGAAGATTCTCATCACCGAGAACATCATCGGACCGGGAATCGACGGTCTGAGAGAGAAATACGATTGCCGCTGCGATAAGGATCTCTGGCAGAAACCGGAAGAGATCATGGGGATTGCCGATCGGTTTGAGGCGATCATTGTGCGCAATCAGACGAAGGTGACCGCCGATCTTCTGAAGGCCGCCACCCGCTGCCAGGTGATCGGCCGGGCCGGCGTGGGCGTCGATAATGTGGATGTCAATGCCGCTTCGGAGCTGGGCATCGTGGTGGCCTTCACCCCGGAGGAAAACGCGATCTCCGTGGCGGAAGAGGTCCTGGGCATGATGCTCTGCCTGGCCAAGCGGTTCGTCGGCGCCGATGCGAGCGTCAAGGCCGGCAAATGGGACCGGATGAACTTTTTAGGCGTGGAACTCTACGGGAAAACCCTGGGCATCATCGGCCTGGGCAAGATCGGCGCCAGGGTGGCCATGCGCGCCCGGGCCTTCGGCATGCGGATCATCGCCTATGATCCGTACCTTACGCGGCATCATATCCACGTGACGGAAAGCCAGGCCGAACTGGTGGATCTGGAGACGCTGCTGCGGACCAGCGATTTCATCACCATCCATCTGCCCCTGACGGCGGAGACGCGGCATCTGATCGATCAGGACAGGCTGAGCCGGATGAAACCCACGGCGTACCTCATCAACACCTCGCGCGGCCCCATCGTCAACGAGGCCGATCTTTACGAGGCGCTGGACCGGAAGGTCATTGCCGGGGCCGCCCTCGATGTCCGCGAAGAGGAGCCGCCCAAGGCGAGCCCCCTGAATGGCCTGCAAAACATCCTGCTCACGCCCCATGTGGCCGCTTTCACCGTTGAGGCGCAGGATAAGGTTCAGGAGTCGCTCAGCGAAGATGTGGACCGGGTCCTCACGGGCAAGCCGGCGCTTCGTTTCGCGAACTTCGCCAGACCGAGACGATCCGCATGATCAGGGGTTCATGACGGCATGAAGCTGTACACTATGGACAGATCTTTGGTAAACTTGAAAATCCGGTTCCGGAAGCGCGCATTGGAGATTTTTCGGGGTACCCTGCCCCCGCAGCGCAGCGCCCGCAAAGACGATTGTTTGAGCGCTTTAGCGCGAGTTTCGTCTTTGCAGCTTTAGCTGGGAGGAGCAGGGTCGAAAAAGGTCCAGCGCGCGGAGGAATCAGGATTTTCTCATGAAAGAAGTGAGAGGAAACCTATGAACGTCAAATTCTCTAAGAGGGCCGTCCAGTGCCTCGATGCCACCATCGGCATCGTTTCCAACAACAAGGAGCTGATTCGGGATAAGCGGTTTTTTCAATCTCCCAAAATGGAGTCGCTCCTGACCAACATTCATAAACTGCCGGAGGTTCCCTATGAGAATATCGACGCCGAATTCATCGTTGTCGATGATCCGCAGGTGAAACCCTCCATCTCCATCGGTCCCCGGACCTGCTTCTGCGCCGGAGACTTTACCCGCATGGAAAAGGAGTGCGCCGATATCCGTTACGGCCTTTTCGGCAATCTGGGTCTCTTTTTCCGCTACACCCTGGCCGTCCTGGAGCGTTACCA
>JAPLJW010000345.1 GCA_026388365.1 Deltaproteobacteria bacterium
AACCCTTCCTGGTCACCTCGTCGGTGATCGCGATCATTGCCCAGCGTCTGGTCCGGGTCCTCTGCCCGAAATGCAAGGAGGCCTACACCCCCGACGACGAATCGCTCGCCAACCTGGGGATCGACAAGAACCGGCTCGACCGGCACCCCCTCTACCGAAAGCAGGGCTGCGCCGCCTGCATGAACACCGGATACCGCGGCCGGACGGCGATCTTCGAGATCCTCATCCTGGACGATCCGCTCAAGAGGCTGATTCTGAAGACCTCCGACGCAAATCAGATCCAGGACGAGGCGATGAAGCGGGGAATGACGAACCTCCTAAGCGACGGCGCCCGGAAGGTTATGGCCGGAGTGACGACGATCGAAGAGGTGTTCCGTGTGACCCGGATTCTCAAACGGGAGACCGACCTGCAAGCATAGAGGGGCACCCCGTCCCGCCCGACTCAGAATAGCCCGCTCTCCGCAGCCGCAGGATCAGAGTTCATTGAGGATCTCCGCCTTTTTCTTTTCGTAGTCTTCCTTGGAGATCAGATTCTTTTCGTAGATCCTCTTCAAAGCCTCGAGCCTCTTTTCCACGGTATCGGCCTTGACGGACTCGATAACCGTAGGCGCCTTTTCAACAGGAGCAGCAGGAATGACAACAGGAGCGGGCCGCACCTGTTCAACAGGAGTTGGCTGCATCTTGGGTTGGGCGTCCACATACCGGGAAGTCGTATCTTCGAGGATCTTCGTTTTTAAGAAACGGGTACTCGCATAGCTCCTGTCGGTAAATTCCTGGAGGAACTGCTTCTGCTCGGCAGTGCGGTTCTTTAAATCGAGGCATGCGCCGCACGGCCGGTTTCCGCATGTGTTGGAAACATCTTCAAAATAAAGCAACTGAATCCGTGACTTATTCCCGAGGCCGGCCCTGATCGAGAGCTGTTTGACCAGGAAACATGAAGGCACTCGGCTTTTTACGAGCAACGCCCTTTCCTTCTGCGTGAAGAGTTCCTGTTCGATGTAGAGGTCATATTGGTAGGTTTCCTCAAGAATTTTCATCTCGCCTGATTCCAGGGTATTCTTGCGTGTGTTTGCAAACATCTCCGGCACAACCTGGCTCGGATTGCCATGCATGACCAGCATCTGGATGAGGACGCCTTTTGCGATCCGGTTGTTCTGGTCGATCTGCCCGAAGAGATAGGAGGTTGCGTCAATGATGGTTTCACGAGGGTCTGTATTGACGCTCAATCGATCCTCGGGACTTTCGTTGAGCTGAACACTGCCCAGGTATTTGAGATCCCGGCTTATCTGGAGCTTTATCTCGGGAAAGGAGGATGAGAACACGTTGTTTTCCACACGCCTCGTGTTCTGCAACTGAATGATACCGAGATTCTTGTTGAAGATTTCGCAACCGGTCAAAGAAATGAAGAAAACGGTCACGAGGATCAGGAGATATATCGTTTTGCTTTTCATCTTATTCCATCCTTATCTTGATTCGGTCGTCTCCGTAGGCGTCATTTCCGATGTGTTCAGGCCATGATTATCCTGATCCCCGCAACCAGAACGGACTGTCAAGAGCCAAAGGTTGACAAGATATTGTTTTTTTACGATGCGACTATAAGATGAACGTCCTGGTGTGTCAACAAAATAATGGCAAAATAACGGCAGAATGAAACAAGTGTTTGCAATTGAGTCTGCCGGGGATATAATGGGCACGGGAAAAACGTCAGTCTCCGGAGCGACCCATTATCCAGGAGGATTCCCCGGGGACGCAGAACAGGCCCAGAAAGGTTGTCGCCGATGAGAAGAACCCCCCGCACAAACCAGCCGGGAAGCCGTGTTTTACGAAAAGCGGCAGCAATGACCCTCCTCATTCCGATCGTATGGTTCAGCCTCCCTCTGGCCGTGTCGATCATCACATTGACGGGTTGTCAAGGGGCCCTTTTGACGTACAAAGGTGCGACGGTTCGTGACGGTTACCTCATCGCCCTGACGGATGGCGCTCAGAGGAGCGCCGGCTATCAGTCACCCGATCTGACCATTGAATACCGGTGGGTGCGAAGCGGAAACGAGCTGCGGCTTTCCGGGTTGGCAAAATTCACCCCGAGGATCAGAAACAGCTTCACCGCGATCCCTTATTTTGATCTGAGCCTGTTTTTCACCGATGCACAGGGAAATATCCTGGAGGACAGGCGGATTGCGACCCCCGGCAGCGGCGACCCCGAGAATCAGATGCGTATCAGTGAGAAGCTGCTTCTGCCGCCGGGAACGGAGAACATGGCCTTCAGCTACAGCGGCGAGGCCCGCGACAGTGACGCCGGAGAAGACAAAGGCGGCGGGGATATGCCCTTTTGGCAGGTCCCCATTGTCAGATGATGGCCGCCCCCGTTTTATGGGTCCACCCATCGACCAAAGTGGCCTGCAAGGTTCGTGGGGGCTAATTTCCTGCTGCCGGCTTCGAAGGTTTTGCTGCCGGCTTCGAAGATTTTTCTTCCGGCTTGGACGATTTTGCCCCCGGCTTCGTCGTCTGCGATGGCGCAGCAGCAGCTGCATGTATTTTAATCAGTTCGACATCGAAGATGAGGGTGGCATTCGGCTCTATGGGGCCGGCGCCGTTTTCACCATAGGCCAGATTCGAAGGGATGAAAATCTGCCATTTCGCACCCTCTTTCATCATCAAGAGCGCTTCCGTCCAGCCCTTAATGACTTTATCTAACTTGAAAGTTGCCGGTTCATTCCGCCGGTATGAACTGTCAAATTCGGTTCCATCGATCCGGGTGCCGCGGTAGTGGGCGACCACGCCATCCGTTGCCTTCGGGTTCTTACCCGTGCCTGCCTGGATGACCTTATACTGTAAACCGCTCGGCAGGGTCTTGACCCCCTCCTTTTTTTTGTTCTCGGCAAGGAAGGCTTCACCCTCCTTCATATTTTTTTCTGCCAGGGCATTGCGTTTTTCTGCCTGCTTGGCCGTCATATCCTTCTGGAAAACCGCCATCACCTCCTGCATCTCCTGGTCCGTCAGGAGTGTTTTGCCTCCGGACAAGCTGTCTTTAATGCCTTTCACCATAATGTCCGGATCGATATCCACGGATTGCTGCTTCAGGTTATTTCCCGAATAGACACCGATCGCGTAGCTCACCTTATCCCTCTGGCTCTTGAGGGCCGTATCCTCAGCCCCCAATACCGAGCCCGCCAACAATAGAATTCCTGTAAAGACGACGCATACGGATTTCATGAAACCTCCATTTTGAATTGTTTTGCGTCGCCTATCATGTTTCAAAGCGCTTTGTCAAACGAAGAACTGCCGATGGCGAGGAATGATATATATGGCGGGTCGTTTATCCGGGTGGGCGGTGCAAGGGCTGGTTGTCCGGAGGGGCTGCGGGAAGGGGTATCCTAAAAGGAGGTGCCGGGAGATCATTGCTGACCTCCCGGCGTAACAGGATTGAAGGGCTTTTTTCTCTTTACGGGTCGTTCATCTGTCAGCTTAGCGCGCCCGTTATGCTGAACTGAACAGGCACCTTTCTTTTAGCACTAACCATGCCAGAAGTGCATTAACTGTTTAACCGTTTGTATTTAAAAGTATAATTGATGAGATTCCAGGGGGCTGCCCGCCGGGAGAGAGAGTCTTTTCGGAAAGAAATGTCGTCCATCTCCGGAAGATTATTTAAATACTAAAATAAATCATACGGTTACACATTCGACCGCTCTGTGGCGTCTTCGACATTTTTGTCGAAAAGGGATTGATCCTCGTGCATTCAATCCGCGATCTGCAATAAAGAAAGGCTGCAGAACCAAAACGTTCTGCAGCCTTTCTCTCCTTATCTTCGGACATCCAAGGGCGATAGGACCCTTCCGCAATATGGTTAATCGATAATTGAGGAGGAGAGGTTTATAGGATGCCCCTGCCTCCGGTCATGCCCCCCTTAGAAGCTGAAGGAGAGCCTGGTGCCGATTTCATAGGGATTCTTATCGTTTGATCCGCCATAGGTCGCATCGCCGGCAAACAGGTAGGCGCCCACCAGATCCAGATTCAGATTCTTCATCAGACTGTAGGTGAGCACGAGGTCAATCTCCGTACCCAGGATATCATTGCCGGCGGCATCCTTTTCCGCAAGCTTGGCATACCACACATCGGCCTTGAGATTCAGCGCGTCGGAAACCTTGAAGCCGACACCTATATTGGCCGCCATGACGTTGCTGATCTGGTCCGCACAGGAATGAGCAGACCACTGGTTGTCAAAGATTCCGAAACCCATGATCTCAGACCAGTAGTAGGACCGTCCCGCAGGAACATAAAACGCCTCAATTTTATCCGTTGTCGTGGGATCATCGCCCGTTGCATAGAAAACCTGCCCGTGAATGTCCATGGGGCCTGCAGCAACCTTCCCCCCCAGGGCAAGCAGGTAGGCGCGGATGTCCACAGACCCGCCACCAGCCACATTCAGATCCGCGCTGCCGCCTTCATAGATGCCGGTGAACCACGCGGTGGAACTGTCCCCGATTTTCACGTCTGCATCCAACCCCACAGTCCAGATCTTTGTTTCCTTAAAGGGGCTAACAGCGTAGGGGCTGGGTTTGTAGGTGCCCGCCCATTTGCTGGCATCCTTTGAATAGATATACGCCAGGGTGGGGGTCAGGGAGATGTTCCCGAACGTAAAGTTGGGCTTCAGGATATAGTAGTCCACGTCGTAGTCATTGGCCGTGTTTCCGATATCCCCCTCGTAGGCCTTCATCCAGACAAAGGGAATCGAAAAGCCGCTGCCCTTGAAGGTGACCACAGCGCCTGCAAAGTCATCGTCAAACAGGAAACCACGGTGGATCGTCTGGCCCTGCAACCCGATCTTGAAGTTGACTGCCCCGAGGTTGAAATCGGCATAAGAATTCTTGATCCTGAAAATGGTCGTAGCGTCGGTGCCGATGTCGCCGCCCACCGTGTCGCCCCAGACGTTATTAAACTCAAACTTGTTGACAAACTTGAAGTCTGGACTGAAGACCGCCGTGTAATACAGCCTCGTGCGCGTATCGACCCTCTGCAGATCCTGCGTCCCGAGTTCGTTCCCGGTGAAATTCTTCTGTATGTAGGCCCTCGTACGCCAGTACCCGCCAAATTCGCTGTCGAACGCCGAAGCCGGCAGGGTCAGCGCAAGAACCAAACCCACAGCAAGCAATCCTATTAAAAGCTTCTTCATTTTCTGTTTCCTCCTTGTTTCCGTAAGTTTAACCCCTGGTTTCTTGTCCATTGAATACACGTGACTTCACGATACGCAAAAAACAGCAATAGCTTCGACTGCCTCTATCACCCCCCTTCATAAAAAATCCGGAAAAGTAACAGTATAAAGTACAATGAACAGCAAGCATTGCCACAAACGGCCGGCGCATATCCCCAGCCACTTCATACATCCACGCATGTGCTTGTACGGCACGACACTCAGAATGTCAACAAATTTTTATGACAGGCTTTCACATCATTTGCTATGCTGCAAACCATGCTCCGCCTTGCGTTTATTGAGCCGTACAGCATGATGGTCAAAATGTCAATAAGTTTTTACGGGTCAATTGTCGGTTGAAGTGAATCGCCGGCAGATCGTCAAATCGCTTGACGAAGGAGGGCAATGAGTTATATTTAATGATGCAAGGAGAAAGGGGCAGAAAAACGGATGTCGCTTGCATACAAGATTCCATCCCTTTTAATGGCGCCCATTTTTACGGTCTTGGCACTGGGCTTGTTCCTGTCGCCGGAAACGGCCCCGGCGGCCTCCGCACCCAAGGCTGCCGGGACGATGAGCGCGTCTCCGTCGTTTATCCCCGGTTCAGCCCAACAGTCGGTCGTTGGAATGCCCCCGCCTTCCCAGGTTCCGGTTCAGGGATCGGCGGAAACATCCCCGG
>JAPLJW010000300.1 GCA_026388365.1 Deltaproteobacteria bacterium
AAGTACGACCGTTATCGTTCGCTTCAGGAGAGACTCCGCGGGCTTCAGGAGCGCCAGGTAAAAAGAGAGGAGCGGGAAGACCTTCTCCGTTATCAGATCGACGAGATCGCCCGGGCGGATGTCCGGGCGGGGGAGGATGCCGCCCTGACGGAAGAGAAGAAGATCCTCGCGAACGTTCAGAAACTGATGGATTTTGCGGGTGCGGCCTATGAGACCCTCTACGGGAAGGGCGGCGCCGTGCTGGCCGAGTTCCGCGGTGTGGTCTCGGCCGTGAAGGAGATCCGGAAGATCGACGCAGGTTTGAAGCTTACCGAACAGGAGTTAGAGGAGATCTACTTCCGGATCGAAGAGGCGGCCTTCGCGCTCCGCGATTACGCGAAACGCCTCTCGTTCGACCCCGTCCGTCTGGAGGCGGTCGAGGAGCGGCTGGAGCTTCTGGGACGTCTGAAACGGAAATACGGGGGGACGCTCGATGCCATTCTCATGAGACAGGCCGAGGCGGAGAGAGAGATGGAGGAGATCTCTTCCCTGGAAGAGGAGATTCAGGCGCTGACCACGAACATCACTGCCGAGAGGGAGAGGCTGATGGAGGCGGCAGAAGTGTTGTCCGTGAAACGACGCGAGGCGGCCGCCGCCCTGAAGCGGTCGGTCGAAGGGGAGATCGGGACGTTGGGAATGGAAGACGCGCAGTTCGAAGCGGTCTTTCGTGATCTTCGGAGCGATCAGGGAGAGGCGACCCTGAACGAAAAAGGGATCGATGCCCCGGAGTTTTATCTCTCGGCGAACGTGGGCGAGGAGCTGAAGCCGCTTCGGGGGATCGCCTCCGGCGGCGAACTCTCCCGCATCATGCTTGCCCTGAAGAAGGTCCTGGCCCGGACGGGTTCCGTGGGGACGATTGTCTTTGATGAGGTCGACAGCGGGATCGGCGGCGCGACGGCAGAGATCGTCGGCCAGAAACTCCGGGAGGTCGCACGGCACCATCAGGTCCTCTGCATCACCCATCTTCCGCAGATCGCCTGCTGCGGCGACCGGCATTATCGGGTGGTGAAACGGGTTGCCGGAGAGCGGACGAATACCTCCGTTTCGCTTCTCTCCGGGGAGGAACGGCTGGAAGAGATCACCCGCATGTTGGGCGGGGTTGAGCTGACCGAAAAGACCAAGGAACATGCGCGGGAGATGCTGCTTGCCGCGCAGGGATGAGGATAAAAACATGTTGAGAAAAGCCCGTGTCGGGGACGTCAAGACGATTCACAGATTGATCAATATCTCGTCCGGGAAGGGGGAGATGCTTCCCCGTTCGCTGATGGATATCTATGGCAGTCTGAGGGATTTCTTTGTTTATCAGGACGAGGAACAGGATGAGATCCGCGGGATCTGCGCGATGAGCATCATCTGGGAGAACCTGGCCGAGATCCGCTCCCTCCATGTTGATGAGGAGCGCAGGAGAGAAGGGGTTGGGCGGAAACTCGTGGAGGCCTGCATCTCCGAGGCGATCATGCTGGAACTCTTCCGGGTTTTCACCTTGACTTACCAACAGGAGTTCTTCCGGCAACTCGGCTTCCGGGAGGTTGAACGCTCCACGCTTCCGGAGAAAATCTGGTCCGATTGTTTCCGCTGTTCCAAGTATCCGGATTTCTGCGATGAAGTTGCCATGATCCTGGAGCTTTGAGATAAAAATGTTTAAAAAGTTTGTTCTTTTCGTTGTTGCTCTCTATTTTCTTGCGGGTTGTGCCGCTCCGGTCCGGAGGCCGGCCCCACGACCGACGCCACCTTCTCCCGTCGTGAAACCGGTTTCCCCTCCTGAGAAGCCGGCGTCTCGACCGGTCATCCCGATCCCGCCCGAAACCTTGGCCCCGACCGTTCCGCCGGAGATCTCCAAACCCGCGTTTCCGCCGCCCGTTGAGCCGAAACCGGTTTCCCCGCTCGTCCGCGTTCTCGACGACCGGCTTCCGCTGTTTGCCGACGACATGGACCTGGCATCGCTTGAAACGGCCGTCGAAAAGAGCCTCCAGTACTACAAGAGGGCCGCCGGAAAAGGTTCTGTGCGGATGGACGATACCGTGGTCAGCGTAAAGGATCTGCAGGATTCCCTGATCACCCTCCGGGAGATCCTTCGAAGCGGTGAGACGACCGAGATCAGGCAGGCGCGAATCCGGGAGACTTTCGACGTCTACCAGTCGATCGGTGAGGGGAAGAATACCGTTCTGTTGACCGGCTATTTCGAGTCGCTCTTGAAGGGGTCGCTGAAGAAGACCGAGGAATACCGATATCCGGTTTACAAGGCGCCCGATGATGCGATAACCGTCAATCTCGGCAAATTCAGGGACCGATATAAAAATGAACAACTGATCGGCCGGGTAAAGAGCGGGGAACTCGTTCCCTACTACAGTCGGGGCGAGATCGATAATCAGGGCATCCTGACCGGACGGGACCTGGAGATTGCCTGGGTGAATGATCGGGTCGATCTCTATTTCATGCATACGCAGGGCTCCGGCAAGATCGAGCTGACGGACGGCAGTCTTCTCCAGATCGGGTATGCGTTGAAAAACGGTCGTCCTTTCCAGAGCGTCAGTCCTTATCTGCTGAAGATGGGGAAAATCACCCCCCAGGAAAATTCCTACAAGGAGATCAAGAAATACCTCAAAGAACATCCGGATGAACTGTCGGAGATCCTTGGGTACAACGAGAGTTATATTTTCTTCCGGATCGTCAGTGAGGGGCCCATTGGCGCAATCGAAGAGATCCTGACGCCGGGACGTTCGATCGCCACCGATCCGGATCTTTTTCCAAAGGGGGCGCTCGCGTTTATAAGGGCTCGGAAACCAATCCTGGACAGGGAAGGAAACGTAGAGTCTTGGATCCCCTTTTCCCGCTTTGTTGTCAGCCAGGACACCGGGGGTGTGATCAAGGGGGCGGGGCGCGTTGATCTCTTCTGCGGCAGCGGCAGTGAGGCGGAGATGCTGGCCGGAAGCCTGAAGGAGCGGGGAGAACTCTATTTCCTCGTGAAGAAGAGGGCGAACGGCGGCGCCGATCAGAGAAAGTAAATTTTGTAGGCTGTTCAAAAACGGCCAGATGCAAGGCCCCCGAAATCCTGAGCCGTGAGGCGTACTGTCTGGTACGTTGAACGGCGAAGGATGAGGGAAACGCAGCAGATGGGCGTTTTTCAACAGCCTGTTAGAGAAACGCCAGGAAATAGGCCGCCATCGTCCCGAGATGGACGGCGATGTTGAGCCCGCAGAGGATCTCCAGTACGAGCGGATTTTCGTATCTTTTCCCGGCCATCATCAGGGAGATGCCCGCCGACATGGCCATCACGGGGAGATAGATGTAGAGCGCCTTCCGCGGGATCCCCGTGTTGAGTGAAGAATACATGGAAAACCAGGAGAGGATCGAGGTCAGGCAGTAGAGGGCCACCCCTTTC
>JAPLJW010000091.1 GCA_026388365.1 Deltaproteobacteria bacterium
GGCCGCGCTGAAAAAGACCGAAACGATCATGGGCATGAAATACGGCGACGCCGTCAATCCGCTGCTCATCTCCTGCCGCTCCGGCGCCCGCTCCTCCATGCCCGGCATGATGGACACCGTTCTCAACGTCGGCCTGTCCGCCGTCACCATCCCCGGCATGATCAAAAAGACGAACAACCCCCGTTTCGTCTGGGATTCCTACCGCCGCCTGATCATGATGTACGCCGACGTGGTGATGGAGAAGGCGGAAGGCCTGGAACCCGCCCTGGGAAAAGGGATCCGCAAGATCCTCGATGAAAAGTTGGACGAAGTCAAGCGCGCAAAGGGCTGCAAGTCCGACACCGATCTTGGCGCCGACGACCTTCAGATGCTCGCCGGGACGTTCAAGGCCCTGGTTGAAAAACACCTCGGCAAACCCTTCCCCGACGACCCGATGGCGCAGATGTGGGGCGGCATCGCGGCCGTGTTCAAAAGCTGGAACGGCAAGAAGGCCGTCTCCTACCGCCGGATCGAAGGAATCCCGGACGACTGGGGCACCGCCGTCAACGTGCAGGCGATGGTTTTCGGCAACATGGGCGACTCCTCCGCCACCGGCGTCGCCTTCACCCGCGACCCGGCCGTCGGCGACAACAAGTTCTACGGCGAATGGCTGGTCAACGCCCAGGGCGAAGACGTCGTGGCCGGCATCCGCACCCCGAGCCCGATCAACGACGATACCAAGAACGAGCAGAACAGACACCTCATCAGCATGCAGCACGCGATGCCCGGGATCTACGTGGAGCTCGACGACATCCGGACCAAGTTGGAGAAGCATTTCACCGACATGCTCGATATCGAGTTCACCATCCAGGAAGGCAAGCTATGGATGCTGCAGTGCCGCGTCGGCAAGCGCACCGGCACCGCCGCCTTGAACATGGCGATCGACATGCTGGACGAAGGGCTCATCAACGAAAAAACCGCCGTGATGCGCGTTGAACCCAAGCAGTTGGACGAAGTGCTCCACCCGATCATCGATCCGAGGACCGAGAAGGACGCCAATCCGATCGTCAAGGGTCTCCCCGCCGGCCCCGGAGCCGCCTGCGGCGCGCTGGTCTTCACCGCCGAGGACGCCGTGGCCTCCTTCCGCGCCGGCAGAAAATGCATCCTGCTGCGCGAAGAGACCAACCCGGAAGACGTCGAGGGGATGCGCGCGGCAACCGGCATCCTCACCGCCCGCGGCGGCATGACCTCCCACGCGGCGCTCGTCGCCCGCGGCTGGGGCAAGTGCTGCATCGTCGGCGCGGGCGGCCTGCACGTGGACGAAAAGTCCAGGACGGCCCGAATCACCGGCTCGGAGATCGTTCTGAAGGAAGGCGACGTCGTCACCCTGAACGGCACCAAAGGCCATGTCTATGCAGGCTCCCTGCCGATGATGGACGCCACCGAGAACCCCCGTTTCCAGAGGTTCATGACCATGGCCGACCGATTCCGCACGATGGGCGTGCGCACCAACGCCGACACCCCGGCGGACGCCAAAGTCGCCCGCGGCTTCGGCGCCGAGGGGATCGGCCTGTTTCGCACCGAGCACATGTTCTACGGAGAGGGTTCCGACCAGCCGCTGTTCTGCCTGCGCAAGATGATCCTCAGCAAAACCGCCGGGGAGCGCAAGATCGCCCTGAATGAACTCTATCCGTTCGTCAAGGCCTCCCTGAAGGGAACGATGGAGGCCATGGAAGGTTTCCCGGTGACGATCCGCCTCCTCGACCCGCCGCTGCACGAGTTTGTGCCGCAGGGCGCCGAAAAGCAGGCGGAACTGGCCCTGGCACTGGGAATCGCACCGGAGGAGATCCAAAAGCGCGGCGAGGACCTGCACGAATCCAACCCGATGATGGGCCACCGCGGCGTCCGCCTCGGCATCACCTATCCCGAGGTGAGCGAAATGACGATCCGCGCCATCTTCGAGTGCGCCGCCGAGCTGATCCGGGCCGGCAAGAAGTGCATCCCCGAGATCATGGTGCCCGTGACCTGCGATGTCTCCGAGCTCGACGTCACCAAAAAGATCACGGACCGCATCCACTCCGAAATCCTTCGGAAGTTCGGCCTCGCCGAACTGGAATACAAGTACGGCACGATGATCGAAATCCCGCGCGCCGCGCTCCTCTCCGACCGCATGGCGAAGAGCGCCGAGTTCTTCTCCTTCGGCACCAACGATCTGACCCAGATGACGTTCGGCTTCAGTCGAGACGACATCGGCGCGTTCATGAACGACTATCTCGA
>JAPLJW010000292.1 GCA_026388365.1 Deltaproteobacteria bacterium
GGGGCGAAGTTGGCGCTCTGCCACGCGATGGGCGGCGTGGATCAGTTCAACGGCGTGATGATCCTTGGGGCGGAGCCGTAGCGATTCCCGGCCGGCGGCGCACGATGAGCAGCCCGTTGAAAAAGTCGCTGTTAGACAGATACGGACGAGATGAGGGAGGAATGAGAATGGCGAAGGAATACAAGACCCTGATGACGGAGATCCGGCTGCCCTATGAGCTGTCCTACGGCCCCGTCTGGACAAGGTTTTTCGAGGGGATGGCGGAGAAGAAACTTTACGGCACGAAGTGTGAGAAGTGCGGGAGGATTCTCGTTCCGGCCCGGAGCTTCTGCCCGCGCTGCTTCGTGGATACGACCGACTGGGTCGAGGTCGCGCAGCAGGGGACGCTGACCGCCTGGAGTTATGTGAATTACCGCTATTTAGGCATGCCGACGGAGCCGCCGTTCATCGGGGCTCTGATCCGTCTCGACGGGACGGACGTCGATTTTCTCCACCTGATGGGCGGAATCGATCTGAACGACTTCGAACAGGTCCGGAAGGTCGTGAAGAACGGAATGAAGGTCCGGGCCCTCTGGAAAGAGGAGCGCCAGGGGCACATCCTTGACATCCGCTACTTCGAACCGGTATAGCGGAATCCGACCCGAGACGAGGCTTATGAACCCCATCTATCTCGATCACAGCGCGACCACGCCTGTCCATCCCGAGGTCCTGGCCGCGATGATCTCCTTCTTCGCCAACCACTTCGGCAACCCCTCCAGCATCCACCGCGAGGGACGACTGGCCCGGGAGGCGGTCGAAGGCGCCCGCGCCCGCGTCGCCGTCCTGATCGGGGCGGCGCCCGCCGAGATCGTCTTCACCGGCGGGGGGACGGAGGCGGACAACCTCGCCGTCCTGGGGGCGGCCTTCGCCCAGAAAGGGGGGCGGAACCACCTCATGACCTCGGCGATCGAGCACCACGCCGTGGAGAACGCCTGCCGCCATCTCGCGGGGCGCGGATTCGCGGCGACCTTCCTGCCTGTCGACGGCGAAGGCCGGGTCAACCCGGACGACGTCCGGAAGGGGATCACCGAAAAAACATTCCTGATCAGCGTCATGCATGCCAACAACGAGATCGGGACGATCCAGCCTCTTCGCGAGATCGGCGCGATCGCCCGGGAACGCGGCGTTCTCTTCCACACCGACGCCGTCCAGAGTGTCGGAAAGATTCCCGTCGCGGTTGAGGACCTCGGGGTCGATCTCCTCTCCATCGCCGGCCACAAGATCTACGGGCCGAAGGGGACGGGCGCCCTCTACGTCCGGAAGGGGACGGAACTCGCGCCAATCACGTTCGGCGGCCATCAGGAGGGGAATCTCCGAAACGGGACGGAAAACGTTCCGGGTATCGTGGGTTTCGGAGTGGCCTGCGAGATCGCCCTTCGTGATCTTGCCTCTCAGATGACCCGTCTACGGATGCTCCGTAATCTTCTCGAAGAGAGAATCCGGGCGGAGATCCCCGACATCCGTGTTCATGGCCACCCCCGGGCGCGGCTGCCGCACCTGCTCAGCATTTCCTTTGCCGGCGTATCCGGCGAGTCGCTGGTCCGGGAGCTGGATCTTCGCGGGATCGCCGTCTCCGCCGGCTCGGCCTGCACGGCGGGCTCGACAAAGATTTCTCATGTTCTTGCGGCCCTGGGGATGCCGGAGGCACTGGCCGTCGGCGCCGTGAGATTCAGTCTGGGAAGGGACAATACGGAAGAGGAGATCGGGCGGGCGGTTTCCATCCTAAAGGCGCTGGTCGAAAAGCGGCGGATTCTGGCGGAACTGGAAGGCAGCGTCGGGGGGAGGGGCTGCCGCTGAAATCCATTCTATTCCAAATGGTCGAAGGCGATGTTAAAACAGATGACCTCCATATGAGTCGTCTTGATAACAGGAATGAAACGGAAAGATCGAGACATCAAAAAAGTTTGCAGCTTGTTTTTTTCTGGATTTGGAAGTAGATGTTAAAAACCCGGTGATGGATAGAACAGGCGGCATCTGCAGAGGACTCCCCCATGAGCCCGGGATCCCCGCTTGGAAACCGGGCAGTTTCCTGAGGGCAGGTCATTCACAGGTTTGAGAAGCGAGGTTCCGAAAAATGGGCGATGAAGACAGGATGAATCTGGAAATAATCGAAAAGTTGAAAGAAATGGGCCGGCAGCTTGCCGCCGCGAAAAATGCGGAATCGGAAACGCTCTACCGGCTGCTCCTGAAGACGGCCGAAGCCGTGGCTGCGGCTGTTGAAACGAGGGAAACCGGCAAGAAGGGGCATCATGAAAGGGTAGCCAATCTTGCACGCGCCATCGGGATGGAACTGCATCTGACGCGCGAGCAGATCCATGGTTTAGGGGTGGCGGCGCTGATTCATGATGTCGGCAAGATAACCATCCCCGCAGAAATTCTCGGCAAGCCGACGAGACTCAACGCAGCAGAAATGGCGCAGGTGAAAACACATGCCCGGTTCGGGTATGACCTCCTGAAAGATCTTGTCTTTCCCTGGCCGGTCGCGAGGATTGTTCTGGAGCATCATGAGAGAATGGACGGTTCAGGATACCCGAGCGGGTTGACGGGAGATCGTCTTCTCGTGGAGTCACGCATCATGGTGGTTGCCGATATGGTCGATGCGGTTTCTTGCCCCCGGTCCTACCGGCCGGCCCGAGGCATCGAGGTGGCTTTATATGACATCAAGGGCTACAGGGGTATCCGCTATGCCCCGGATGTTGTGGATGCCTGTTTGACGCTGTTTAACGAGAAGGGCTATAATCTGACAGAAGATTAACAAGGATACGCTCGTCAAAAGTCCCTTAAACCGTCATACCGGCGAAAGCCGGTATCCAGAACTGCCTAATCATACTGGATTCCGGGTCAAGCCCGGAATGACAAAAGAGGCAAATTACGGCTTTTGACGAGAGCGTCAACAAGGATCTATTGAAATAGCGCTCCCACCACGAATAGCTCCTGCCGGGAGGCATGCCTCTTTTCTATTTTCCGGTCTATGATCCAAACAGCCAACCCACGCTTCGGGGGAAGCGAAGGGTCAGCGCAAAGGGCTGGTCCGCCCTCCGTCCGCTCAACATGGCGCCCATGCTGCCGGCGGAGGCCGTCGAGAAGATGAAACCGGCGCCCCTGGACAGCGACCGGATCTTCACCGCCCGCGATAGGGGGATCCGCTTCGGCGACGATTGAGGGTTGCGCGGCTGAAACAACCCACCTACGACTCTTTTAAGTAGAACTGCATCTTCAGGTCGCCGATTTCCACGATATCGCCGTCTTTCAAATCGTAGCGCTGCGAAACTTTCTGATTGTTGATCTTCAACTCCTTCCCCGTAGAGGGGTTTATGAAATAACCCTCTTTGCGGCGATTTACAAGGGCGGCCACCTTGGGGGCAAAGAATCCCTTCAGGCGAATCAGGGCGGCATCATCCTTGCCGATGGTTGTGATTCTGTCTTTGAGGAGATAATCCCGCTTTTCCGTGGGACCTTCGATGATGAGGAACCCTCCCAGGGCCTCCATTTTTTCCGTGGAGGCCAGGATCTTCTTCTGTTCTGCCGGCGCCATGACCATCGTTTCGTTCATGGAACGGCCCCTGATCGCAGGCTGTTTGGCGTCCCCATCCGGAGGCGTATCGGAAAGGAATTCAACGGTATGGTTGCCGATCAGGACGATGTCCCCATGCTTGAGGACATATTTATTCACTTTTCGCCCGTTGAGAAAAGTCCCGTTGAGACTGTTGAGATCCTCGATGGCGAAGTCCTGATCCTCGCGAACGATGCGGGCGTGAAATCCGGAAATGCCCTGATTGTCGATGACAAGGTCATTCCCTTCCTTCCTTCCTATGGTCAGGCTGTCCTGTGTCAGTGGGATCTCCTTGATAACGGCATCCTTGAATTTAACCTGTATTTTCGGCATGATTCACCTCCTGCGCCACGTCAGAAAATGGATCAACGAAGAGAGGCGGCTCTCTTCGTTGATATACGCTACAATAACGGTGATATTGTCCTTTCCTCCTCCCGCATTGGCCCGTGCAATGAGGCTTTGGCTGACCACGGATGGATCCTGTCCGGCAAGCACCAGGGATAGGATCTCTTCATCCCGGACCATGTTGGTCAGGCCATCCGTACACAGAACGAGAACATCGTTTCCCAGCAGGTTCAATTCGTCGAGATCTACCTCGACATCAGTTTCAGTTCCGAGGGCGCGGGTGAGCATATTTTTTATTTCAGATTGATCAGCCTCTTCCCGGCTGATGAGTTCGCGTTTTACCTGTTCAGCCACGACGGAGTGGTCATCTGTAAGCTGTTCGATGTCGCCGGCGCGAATCAAATAGAGACGACTGTCGCCGACATGGGCGATGCTCAGTTTACGTTTGTTCAAAAGGGCGCAAACAATGGTCGTTCCCATACCGCGCCATTTTTCGTTTCGCTGGGCCGCCTCGTAAATGGCCATGTTCGCCAGGCGCACTGCGGAACCCAACCGATTGGCATCTTCGGTAAAATTATCATCATATCTTCCAAGAAGGGGAGGCTTGTAGCCTTCACCCGGGGCGTCGAAGTAATTCCTGATGGCATCCACGGCCATACGACTGGCTATTTCTCCTGAAGCATGGCCCCCCATACCATCGGCCACGACCAGCAGGCCTTTTTCGGGCGCAAGGAAAAATGCATCCTCATTGTTCTTTCGGACCATCCCCACGTCCGTTTGTCCGGCTGCCAGCGGTTGAATTCTTCTTGTCATAAGACCTTCATCAGTTCATGGAGATCGTTGAAAAGCTCCTTGCCCTGCTGGTAACGCATCGTCTTGTCCTTGGCAAGGAGCTTCAGGATGATGGTTTCGAAACCCTCCGGCGCATCCGGCAACAGAGCCCGCAGGGGTTGGGGAGGGGTGCTGGTGATGTTGTAGATCAAGGTGGTGATGCTGTCGCCGGCAAAGGGCTTTTCCCCGGTGAGGAGTTCGAAAAAGACGACGCCCAATGAAAAGAGGTCCGACATGCCGTCAACTTTTTTCCCGGCGATCTGCTCGGGGGACATGTAGCTGGGCGTTCCCATGATGACCCCCGTCTGCGTCTTGGAGCTTGCCATGACCCGGGCGATTCCGAAATCAGCCACTTTGATTTCCCCGTTCTTGAGCATCATGATGTTGGCGGGTTTGATATCACGGTGAACGACGCCATTGCTGTGTGCATAGTCGAGGGCGCTGGCTACATCTGAAATGATTCTGGCTACCTCCCGATGTTGTAAAAGATTTTCCTTCCGGCAGTGAAGCTCCAGATCTTTTCCATCCAACAATTCCATGGCCATGTAAGCGATCTCGTAGTCTTCACCGACGTCGTAAATCGTGACGATATTCGGATGAGAGAGTTTTCCGGCCGCCTCCGCCTCGCGGAAAAAGCGGCTTTTGACTTCGGCGAGCTGTTCCTGATCGAACTCCTCATAGCGCAGCGTCTTGATGGCCACCTCACGGTTTATCTTGGGATCCTTGCCCAGATAGACGGTTCCCATGGCGCCCCGTCCAAGTTCCTTGATGACTTCATAACGCCCGAGGGTAGGGTGGGTTTCGGCGCTGCCGGCGATGACGGTGGCGTCCTTGCGCGCTCCGCCTCCGCCGAAAATAATGGTCTCCCCGACCGTTTTGAGTTTCTTGATCCGATCCCCGATATCCTTGAATTTTCCCGCCGTCTGGACGTGCTCGTAAACGGCGACCGCTTTGTTGAACATCCGTTTCCGCTCAAAGTCGAGGCCCAGATTGTACAGGAGTTCCTTGACGGACTCGTCCTCAACGGGGCATTTGCGAAATTTCTCGAAGGCCATGTCCAGCATGCCCTGCCCCTGAAAGGAGAGTCCCAGCATCTTGTTCGTTTCGACGCTGTCGGCCTCGATCCGCTCTTTCGACTGTTCCGTGAAGAAGTATTCCTTGGACACGAGGACCGTATATCCCAGGATCAAGAGCAACAGGGGGTAGAACATCTTGAGCCAGTAACCCTCTGCCAAAAGGAAATAGAAAGCGGTGCCGAGCCAGCCCAGCAGGAGGACGAAGGAAATCAAGGCGCTCATGCCTGCTTTCAGGTGAGGGATGACGAAAGCCAGAAACAGGCCGAACAGAACAATGACCCCGAGTTCAAGCAGCATCGCCCAATCGGGGACGATGATATGGTCCTGGGTGAGAATGTTGTCAACGACGTTGGCCGTGATCAGAGCCGAGGGGACGGAAACAGCGACAGGACTGCCATGCAGCGCTGCCAGCCCTGTCGCTGTGGAGGCGATGATGACAATCTTGTTGCGGAAGGTATCCGGAGGAACCTTGCCGTTAAGGACGTCTGCAAAGGAATACATCTTGTATTGCCCCATGTAGCTGATCAGCATGCGGTAGTTGTTATACAGGGGGATAAATACCTTCCCGATGCGAATTCCCCCGTCGCTGACGGCCATATCCTTCAGATCATAACCGAGATATTTCAAGGCCAACTGCAGCCCTAAGGAGGCGAAGAGGCGATTTCCGTATTCAATGAACAGCGGTTCGCTTCTTACGATGCCGTCCTGATCCGCCAGGAGATTGAAATGCCCCAGCGCCAGGGCGCCTTGGGCGAAATCGGGCAGGAGAGGAATCAATTCCCCGGCCGTCAGGGGATTCATCTGGCCGTTTAAAACCACGGAATTGCGAACGAGCGTGTCCGGCATGCTTTTGCTGTCCATGAGGACGGGGTTGCCGAGGGAGAAGAAGAAGGGGAGAACCATCTTCTGAGAAGAGGCGATGGCGGCGGCAAGCACGGCATCGTTATCCAGCCGTTTTTCCGATTCCTTGAGCGCCCCATAAATGTCACTCGCCGTACGGATCTTCTGCGCGGCTTGAGATTCGTCCATCTTCTTAATGAGGCTGCGGATTTCGAGGAGACCCTGGTTCAGATCCCTCTCTGAATAGAGGATGTTGAGACCGATGACCTTGGGACCCGCGGCATCGAGCAACGCAATCATCGTGGCGATCTGTGCGCGGGGCCAAGGCCAGCGACCGATCTTTTCGATGCTGTTGTCGTCGATGGCCACGATGGCAATGGGCGCCGCTGTCGGTTTGACGCGGAGGAACAGGCCAAAATCATAAAATTTGTACTCCAACGTCTCGAGGGGGGACCATCTTAAAAAATATGCCCCCAAGACCAGGAACATCAGGATGAAACCAATGAGGATACTAGAAAGAGGGGATCGTTTTATCTGTTTCATAACCCATCCGTGCTCCTGTCCAGTCGGTTGAGTTGACAACGATATGCTGAATGACCTGCGGCAGTTTAAGAAAAAGTCTCGTGTGTGTCAAGAAAAGATTCAGAAAAGATTCAGAAAAGATTCAGAAAATGATTCAGAAAATGTATTCAGTCCATACGCGCGGGTGAAATCCCCTGGCAATTCCCGTGTCGATCTGCTATGAAAGGCCGCATGAATGCGCAGCAGATCATGATCCCCACCGAGGCGGAATGCCGGCGGCTGGTCGCCGGGATGGGGATGCTGGAAAACATCGTGGCCCATTCCCGGCAGGTCTGCCGGGTTTCCCTCCTGATCGTCGATCACCTGCAACCGGACGGTTTGAACCGGGAGATGATCCGGGCGGCGGCGCTCCTCCATGATATCACGAAGACCCGGAGTTTTCAGACCCTGGAGGACCATGCCGAGACGGGGGCGCAACTGCTCGCAGAAATCGGCTACCCGGAGGTGGGCCGCATCGTCGGTCAGCATGTCCGTCTGAACCGCTATTTCGCCTCCAAGAGCCCGACGGAGGAGGAGATCGTCAACTACGCGGACAAGCGGGTTCTCCATGACCGGATCGTGCCTCTGAGCGAGCGGATGGGGTATATTCTGGAGAAGTACGGCCGGGAGCCGGAGCGGAAAAGGGCGATCCTCCTGCTCTGGGAGAAGACGGAGGCGTTGGAGGCGCGGCTGTTTGCCGGCCTTCCTTTCGCGCCGGACGACCTCAGCCGTCTTCTCGCGGAGGGTCCCCTCTGAAACCTTCCGGACCGGCACTCTCCGGAACCGGATTGCCTTTTGTGACCATGCGGAGCGCGATGCGCTCCATCGTGATGAGGGGTTCGCTTTTTCGGTGCGAACAAGATTTCAAAGGGTTGTAATCCTCCCGGGCTTCTGATAACGTTCGCGCCGTCGGACCATCCGGTCCCAACGGGAAGCCGGCTATGGATAGCAGAAATCAAAAAAATTGCACCCCTTTCCCACAGCAACAATCCGGGAATATCCGAGTTCTTGGAAACGGGCCGTTCCCCATCTACCTCGTCCGCGGCGATCGTGGCTCCGCGCTGATCGAAGCGGGGATCTCCGCCACGGCCGATGAGGTCGTCCGCGGGCTTGACCGGCTGGAAGTGACCCCGGATTTCATCGTGATTACGCACCCCCACGCCGATCATGTGATGGGTCTCGATCCCCTCCGGGAGAGATATCCCGGTACCCGGGTCCTCACGGGGGAGGGCGCTGCGCCGTTTCTTTCCCATCCGGCCGCCGCGGGGGCGATCGTGGCGGAAGACCGCCACATGGCGACATACCTCGCGGCGCGCGGATATCCCGTCGGCCGCACCCGGGTGGAGAAGGCGCCGGACCTTGAGGATGCCCTGACCTGCAAAGACGGCGAGGAACTGGATCTCGGAGGCGTGACGCTCCGTTTCCTTGAAGTCCGGGGACATTCCCCGGGAAACCTGGCGGTTTTCGTCCCCGAGGAGAAAATCTTGCTGGAATCCGACTGCCTCGGTTTCTGCTATTCCGGAGGCGGGTTCTTTCCGGTCTTTTTCACCGGCTACCGGGAATATATGGCCACGCTGGACCGCCTCGAATCCCTCCGGCCGGAGATCCTCGGCCTCGGGCACCACGGATTCATACGGGGGGCGCAGGTGGGTGAGGCCTTCGCCGTGGCCCGAAAGTCGGCGGCCGGGCTCCGGGAGAGGCTGAGAGACGATCCGCGGGACGGAGAGACCGTCGTTGCCGAGATCGTAAACGAGTTCTATCGGGATGAACTGACCCTGTACAGCCGGGAGAATATCACAAACTGCTGCCGCCTGCTGCTCAGGCGGAGCCTGGAGGAGGATAAAGGATGTTGAAGGAACGCGTCGTGTATCTGGATGGGACGTATGCCCCCTGGGATGAGGCGAAGATCCACATCATGAGCCACAGTGTCGGGCGGGGCTCGGCCATCTTCGAGGTGATCGGGTTTCACGAGACGGCGACGGGGCCCTCCGTCTTCCGTCTCGATGAGTATATCGCCCGTTTCAGGAACTCGGCCGCGCTGTTGGACATGGAGCCGCCGCTCTCCGCCGCCGAGTTGCAGGAGGCCGTCCTGGAGACGATCCGGCGCAACGGGCACCGGCAGGGGATGATCAAGATGATGGGCTTCTATCCCGAGATCGCCTTCCATATCCTCCCCCCCCGGAAGCGTTTTCAGGTGGCCATCTTTGTATTCGATCTGGAAGGGGATCTCGGCGAACGGACGCAGGCGGGGCAGAGAAGCGTGACGGCCTGTGTTTCGCGGTGGCGGCGGCTCGATCCGCGGACCGTTCCCATCGAGGCCAAGGTGGCGGCCAATTACATGAACGGGATCATGGCCAGGACAGAGGCGCGGAATCTCGGGTTCGATTATGCCATCCTGCTCGATGCGCAGGGCTGTCTCGCCGAGGGGGGGACCGAATCCCTCTTCCTGGTCCGGGAGGGGCGTCTGCTGACGTCATCCCTGGGAACGATCCTCGATAGCATCACGCGCAAGACCCTCATCGAGGTGGCGGAGACGATGGGGATCGGAACCCTTGCCGGCCGTCTGGACCCGGGGGCTCTGAATGAGGCGGAGGAGATCTTCTTCTCCGGAACGTCCGCCAAACTTCTCCCGGTCCGGCAGGTGGGAGACCGGATCCTGCAGGAGGTTCCCGGACCGGTCACGCGGAGGCTCACCGAGCGGTTGGCGGCGATCACCTCCGGACGCGATGCGCAGTTCCGGCACTGGCTCTTCATGGTATAGGCCGCAAAAGGTTCAGGAGGTGGCTCTACGGAGACGACGGAAGATCCGCTCGATTTCTCGGAGAGGGCGCCGGGGCCGCTCTGATCCGCGACGATCACCAGAACCGGGGGATCAGGACGAAGCTCCTCGGCTACCTGACCTATCTCACCAAAAGGCAGGGGCTTCTGGGCTTCACGGCGTCCGTGATTTCGGACAACGAGCCGATGCTGCAAATCTTCGAGAAGTCAGGCGCCGACATCGCGTCGGCGATCGACACCGGCGTGCTCGACCTCAGAATGACCTTCCGGGGGTAGGATGGACCTCTCCCCGTCGCGCCGTGGCGCCGGAGGGATGGTTACTCGTAGTGCAGGGCGTCGATGGGGTTGAGCAGAGAGGCCTTGTAGGCGGGATAGAAACCGAAGAAGAGCCCGACGAGGCCGGAAAAGCTGAAGGACAGGAGGACGGACAGCGGGGAAACGACCGTCGCCCAGCCAGCCAGGGCCGAAAGGATCTTCGACCCCGAAATGCCGAGGATGATGCCGGCCACGCCGCCGATCAGGGAGAGCGTCAGCGCCTCGATGAGGAACTGCAGCCGGATGTCCCAGGTCTTGGCCCCCACGGACATGCGGATGCCGATCTCCCGGGTCCGTTCCGTCACGGAGACGAGCATGATGTTCATGATGCCAATCCCCCCCACCAGCAGGGAGACGGATGCGATCGCCGCCAGCAGCAGACCCATGACCTGGGTGGCCTGCTCTCTGGCCTCCATCATCTGGGTGAGGTTCCGCACCGTGAAATCCTTTTCCTGGCGGGGGCCGATCCGGTGGCGCTGGCTGAGCAGTTCGTTGATCTGCTCTTCCGCCGCCGCCAGTTGATCGGCGCCTTTCGCCTTCACCGTGATCACCCGCACCATCCCCACGAAAGGTGTCCCGAAGATCTTTTTCTGCGCCGTCGTGAGGGGAACGAAGATCGTGTCGTCCTGATCCTGACCGCGGTCCGACTGACCCTTTGGCGCCAGCACGCCGATGACTAGAAAGGGAACCTTCTTGATCCGGATGATCTGGCCTACGGGGTCCGCGTTGCCGAAGAGGTTGTCCACAACGGTCTGCCCCAGGAGACAAACCTTGGTGGCGTTCCGCACGTCCTGCTCCGTGAAGATCCTTCCGGAGGAGAGCGACCAGTCCCGGACGGGCAGGATGCCGGGGGTGGTCCCGTAGATCCCCGTCGACCAGTTCTGATTGCCGTAAACCACCTGGGCCGCGCCGTTGTACACGGGGGCCACATCGGAAACGGCCGGGCACTCCCGGGCAATGGCTTCGGAGTCGTCCTGCGTCAGGGTGGATTGCGTGCCGCTCCCCATCCGGATGCCGCCGGAGGTGCTGCTCCCCGGCATGACGATTAGGAGGTTGCTGCCGATGCTTGCCATCTGCTCGGAGATCCTCTCGCTTGCCCCGGTTCCGACGGCGAGCATCGTGATCACCGCACCCA
>JAPLJW010000114.1 GCA_026388365.1 Deltaproteobacteria bacterium
ACGTCACATAAAATACCGGAGGTTTTAAAATGATCGCGGACAGACTGAAGAAAGTGGCGCCTTCGCTGACGCTGGCCATAGACGCAAAGGCAAAACAGATGATCAAAGAGGGGTTGGACCTTGTTGGTTTCGGTGTAGGCGAGCCTGATTTTAACACGCCGGAAAACATCAAGGAAGCCGGGATAAACGCCATCAAGGCAAACAAGACCCGGTACACGCCGGCGTCGGGAGTGCCTGAGCTCAAGGCTGCCGTAGCCGAGAAATTCAAGAAAGAAAACGGGCTTGAGTACAAACCGTCGGATATTATCATTTCCTGCGGCGCCAAGCACTCGCTGTACAATATTTTCATGGCGATATTGAACCCCGGCGACGAAGTGATCATTTTCTCGCCTTACTGGGTTTCTTACGAGGAACAGGTGAAGATCGCCGACGGGGTCCCGGTTTTTGTGCGGCTGGACGAGCCAAGGAACTTCGAGATCGATTTTAATATGCTTGAGAAAAAGATCACAACAAAGACAAAGGCCATGATCGTGAACTCGCCTTCAAACCCGACAGGCGCAGTGCTTTCGGCAGATTCGCTGAAGAAACTGGCGGACATCGCCTTGAAACACAACCTGCTCATTATTTCCGACGAGATTTACGAGAAATTGATTTACAACGGGAAGAAACATTTCTCCATTGCCTCTTTCTCGAAGGAAGTCAAGGCGCAGACCATCGTGGTCAACGGCGTGTCCAAAACGTACGCCATGACGGGCTGGCGTATCGGCTATCTCGCGTCCGACAACAAGGAAATCGTTTCAGCCATCGACAACCTGCAGTCGCATTCCACATCGAACCCTGCGACCATGACGCAGGCGGCCGCCGTAGAAGCTCTAAAAACGCCGGACAGCGTCGTGCAGGCGATGGTATCCGAGTTTGATCAAAGAAGGCAGCACATCATGAAGCGCCTGGACGGAATACCGGGACTGACTTATGTCGAGCCGGAAGGCGCGTTTTATATTTTCCCGAATTTTTCCTCCTTCAAAGGGAAAACCATCAGGGGCAGGCAGATTAAAGGGTCTCTTGACCTTGCTGAAATGCTGCTGAACGAGGCCAAAGTGGCTGTGGTCCCGGGGGTCGCATTCGGCACAGACAACCATTTCCGGCTGTCTTACGCAACATCAATGGCAAACATAGACAAAGGGCTGGACCGAATAACTGAAGCTCTGAAATAGCCCTATTTCGACACAACATCATGCGAAGAAATCCCCTTGACAAACAAGGGAACCCATTGTAGGCCTATCCTACGAAAAGCCGTATACAAAATACAATATCTGCGTATGGCAAAAGGGCAACTCTTTACATCAGATCCGAAGAGAATCGAATCATCCAAAGGAGGAAAATATGTATAAGAGAATGTTTAAGGTTATCGTATGTTCCCTCGTCCTTTTAACCCTTGCAGTGCCTGCCTGGGCGGCCGAAAAGTACCCGGATCGGCCCATTGACTTCATCTGCACCTGGGGGGTCGGCGGCGGCGCCGATCAGATGGCCCGGACCATTGGAAGATTGGCCGAAAAAAATCTGGGAGTCGCCATGCCCATATCCAATGTCCCGGGTTCTTCCGGAAATTCCGGCATGGCCAATCTGCTTGCGGCCAAAACGGACGGCTACACGATCGCCACCTATATTGCCGACACACTGGGAACCATACCGGCGGGAACGGCACGGCATAAGATCACCGACATGGAATGGCTCGTGCGGACCCAGGTTGCCCAATCGTATCTGTTCGTCAAATACGACAGCCCCTTCAAGACCATACAGGATCTCCTGAAATACGCCAAAGAAAATCCGGGAAAACTGAAGGTGGCTGCAACGGGCTTCGGCACCGTCGATGACATCACCGTCCGTTACCTCGCATCCAAGGGCTTTCCCATGACGACCATTCCCCTTGCCCAGCCCGGCGAGCGATACGCCAATGCCCTGGGAGGCCATTCGGAGGTGCTCTATGAGCAGGCGGGCGATATAAAACAGTATTTGGAAGCCAAGCAGCTCCGCCCGCTGATCATCTTCGCCACGAAACGCTTGGCCGCTTTCCCCGATCTTCCCTGTTCCAAGGAACTGGGTTTAGACATCACCCTGCCCCAGTTCCGTTCCATTGTCGCGAAAAAGGGCGTAGCGGCGGATCGCGTAAAGATTTTGGTCGATGCCTTCAATAAAGCCATGGACACCCCCGAGTGGAAGAAATTTGCCGATGATCAGTATCTTGACCCGGAAAGCTATATGGGCCCCGAGGAATTTACGCCCTGGGTTGCCGGGGAAGTGGAAACAATGCGTCAATTCATGAAAACCTACGGGATGGCCAAATAGAGGGCCTCCCCTCCGGGTATTCCCGATAGAGACGGCTCCGCTCTCCTCGCGATGGCCTGCGTCATGGATCGATCCCATCGCGGGAAGAGCGCTCTTCTGCTTCATTTCGATTCATTTCGAGGCATTCCCTCCTTTTTTTCAAAGGAAAAGATTATGACCCCTGACTCAGCAGAAAAAATCGAAAACCGGTCCTCCCGTTTAAAAATAAAACCACTGATCGGTCCGCTTCTCATCTTTATCGCGGCCGTCTATTTCTATGTGCTTGCCGGCTCAATAGATGAAAACCCCATGCCGGGTCAGATGGGGCCGGCATTCTGGCCCCGGGTGATCCTCATTCTACTGATGGCGAGCTGCGTCCTCAAGGCCCTGGAGTCCTATCTCGCCTTCGGGAAAGGGATCGCCGACATAGGGTTGGAATCCGCCCCTCCCGACGTAAGCGTATCCAAATTGATCGTCATGATCATCCTGGTCCTGGCCGTCGTGCCGGGCATGGAGATCCTCGGCTTTGCCCTGGCCAACTTTATCTTTCTGATCCTGTTCATGCGCATCGCCGGGGTGCGCAAGCTGCCTTCGCTCATCGTGACTTCTCTGTTGGGAACCATCTTCCTGCTCTATCTTTTCGGGAAGGTCGTGTATCTTCCCCTGCCCAAGGGGGACTGGATTTTTAATGATCTGACGATTTTTATCTACCGCCTTCTGTACATCATTTAGGAGTCAACGGGTAAATAAGGAGAAATCTATCATGTTTGACCAATTAGCCCTTCTGGGCAGCGGCCTGTTGAGCACCTTCCAACCCCTGAATTTTTCCATGATCCTCGCCGGCCTCAGCATCGGGATCCTGGCCGGCGCGCTGCCGGGAATCACCATGCTGAACGCCATTGTCCTGGTGCTGCCCTTTACCTATCTGATGGGCATCGTGCCGGCGCTGCTGCTGATGACCTCCGTGTACTGCGGCGGCGTCTTCGGAGGGTCCATCACGGGAATTCTCTTCAATATTCCGGGGGACCCGATGAATGTACCCACGACCTGGGAAGGATACCAGTTGAACAAGAAGGGGTTCGTTTCCAAGGCTCTGGGTATGGCAATCATGTGTTCGGCCATCGGCGGTTTTCTCAGCGCCGTGATCATGACCGTGGCCTCCCCCCTCTTCGCCAAGGTGGCCCTCTCGTTCTCCACCTGTGAATATTTCGCCGTCGTTTTTCTGGGCCTCGCGAGCGTCGTGGTCATTGGAACCCGTTCCATCGGCAGCGCTTTTATCTCCCTTTTCATCGGCATGTTACTGGGGACGGTGGGGATGGACGACATCTATGGCGCAGCCCGGTTCACCTTCGGTTCCCGGATCATGGAGACCGGGATCAGCTTCACCACCGTTCTGATCGGCATCTTTGCCATCGGTGAAGTCTTGGACCAGCTTTCTGTAAAAGGAAAGCAGGCGATCGTCAGCCGCCTGCGTCCCAAGACAACGCTGCCCAGCCTGAAGGATCTTTGGAATTTGCGCCATACGATCCTGCGCGGTCTGGGCATCGGGGTGGTTATTGGAGCGATTCCCGGCACCGGGGCCACCGTAGCCTCCTTCATCTCTTACGGCGTGGAAAAACAGGTCTCGAAACATCCGGAAAAATTCGGCACCGGCGTCTGGGAAGGCCTGGCCGCTTCCGAAACAGCGATCAACGGATCCACCGGCGGCGCCATGATTCCGCTGCTCACCCTGGGGATTCCGGGCAGCGGCGCCACAGCCGTCATGATGGGGGCTTTTCTCCTCCATGGCATTCAGCCGGGTCCGCTGCTTTTCGCAAAATCTCCCGAATCGGTTTACACCATCTTTGCCGGCATGCTCGTCTGCAACCTGATCATGATCCTGGCCGGTCTGGTCACCGCCAAATTTTTCTCCGAACTGATGCGCGTGCCGGAAGATATGCTTTCGGCATTCATCATCTCCTTCTGCCTCCTGGGCGCCTTCGCCCTGCGCAATGACATGGCCGATGTCTGGTTCATGGTCATCTTCGGGATCATCGGCTATTTCATGCGCCGTTTCGATATCCCCTCCGCCCCGATGATCCTGGGGCTGATCCTGGGGCCCCTGGCCGAAAGATATTTCATGACCAGCATCATCAGCTCCGGCAACGATTTTACCATTTTCTTTTGCCGACCGATGAGCGGTACGATCATGGTCATCTCCCTGGCGCTTTTGATCATGCCATTCATCCGGGGTCTGATCAAAAAAGGGAAAAAGAGAATGGAGGAGGCATGACCCCCGGGCAGGCAAAAAAGACCGTCGTCCTGGGGGTACTGGGGGTGGATGCCCATGTGGTGGGAAACAAAATCATGGCCCACGCCCTGGAAAGCGCCGGTTTTCAAGTCGTCAATATCGGCACCTTTTCATCACAGGAGGATTTTATCCGGGCGGCTATTGAGTCGGCGGCTGACGCCCTGCTTGTCGCCTCCCTTTGCGGCCACGGGGAGATAGAATGCCGCGGATTCCGCGAAAAATGTGTGGAGTCCGGCATCGGCGATATCCACTTGGTCGCCGGGGGAAATCTCGTCGTGGGAAAGCAGGAATGGGAAACGGTGCAGATCCGTTTTCTCGAGATGGGTTTCAACCGCGCCTACCCGCCCGGTGTTTCACCCAAGAAGGTGATCGACGATCTGAAGTATGATCTGAAAACCAGCTGACGGTAACGTTCGCGGCAATTTCTTCCATGAATTCCTTCCTGGCTGATTGCGCATTTTTTTGATGGAATGAGTGATATGGCATTAGCGCTCCTCATTGATTTCGGCAGTACCTTTACCAAGATTCAGGCCATCGATCTCGAGACCGAAGAGATCGTAGCCTATGCCCAGAGCTGCACCACCGTGGAAACGGATATCATGGCGGGTTTGCGCGGCGCCCTCGATCTCCTTCCGGCCAGGGTCCGCAACAGTGACTTTTCCTGCAAGCTCTCGAGCAGCAGCGCCGCCGGGGGCTTGGGTATGGTCACCATCGGCCTCATCCCTGAACTTTCCGCAGAGGCGGCCCGGCGCGCGGCTCTGGGCGCCGGAGCCAAGGTGATCAAAGTCTATGCTTTCCGGCTTTCAGCGAAAGAACTTCAGGAACTGGAGTCCCTGAACCCCGACATTCTGCTTCTCGCCGGCGGGACCGATGGCGGCAACGCAGACGTGATTCTGGAAAACGCGGAAAAACTCGCCCTGAGCCGGGTCCGCTGTCCCATCGTCATCGCCGGCAACAAGGTCGCCGCCGACGAAGTGAACGCCATTCTCTCGGCTTCCGGCAAACCGACGCTGGTTACGGACAACGTCATGCCCGAGGTGAACGTGCTTAATGTGGAGCCGGCCCGGGAGATGATCCGCAGGGTCTTCATCGAGCGCATCATCGAAGCCAAGGGACTGAAGCGGGCCGAGGCGTTTGTTGAGGGAATCCTCATGCCTACCCCCACGGCGGTCCTGAAGGCGGCCAGACTGCTGTCACAGGGAACACCCCGGGAAAAGGGGCTGGGAGATCTGGTCATCGTGGATGTCGGCGGGGCCACAACCGACGTCCATTCCATCGGCCTGGGCAGCCCCTGTCAGGCCGGGGTCATTTTCAAGGGTCTTCCAGAACCCCTGGCCAAGCGGACCGTGGAGGGAGATCTGGGCATCCGCTACAATGCCAAATCCATTCTGCGTCTCCGGGGACCGGAGCGGCTCATGAGGAATGCTTCCCTGGAAACCGACCGGCTGGCGCCCAAGATCGAGGCCCTCTGCCGGAACGTGGAATTCCTGCCCCAGACGGAGGAGGACATGCAGCTCGACCTCGCCCTGGCAACCTGTGCCGCCCAAGCGGCCATGGAAAGGCATGCCGGGACCATCGAGGCTGTCTGGGGACCCCAGGGACAGTATTACATTCAGCACGGCAAGGACCTTACGGAAGTCGGCCACCTGATCGGCACGGGGGGCATTTTTACCCATCACCCCCAGGCAGGTCTCATCCTGCAGAAAACCCTCTTTTCACCGGAAGAACCCTTTTCCCTGAGGCCGAAGCAGCCGTCGCTTTACACCGATGCCAAATACTGTCTTTATGCGATCGGTTTGCTGGCGGACCGTTATCCGGATCCGGCCTTGCGGATTGCCAGAAAATATCTGAAAAAGCTGGAATCAACGACATGAACCTCCGGGGAAAGCCCAGAGGCTCAAAATCCGCCGCAACAGGCGAGGAATAGAACCTCAAGGAAGTGAAATATGGAACTGAAGAATCAGCGCTGGTCCGATGCGGAATTTTTCAGGGAGAGGGAAAAGGTCCTGGCCCTTTGGCCTACAGGCCGGCAGGTGGACCTGGAAGAAGCCGCCTCATACCTCAAGACGGTTCCCCTCCATAGGAATTACGCCCTAACTGTCATAAAAGCCAAGAAAGAAGGACGAACCCTGGTGCAGCCCCGGGGCGGTGTCGCCCTGGTCGAAGATCACATCGAGCTGCTCCGGTGTCTGCAGGATCGGGGAGGCGCCGATCTGCTGCCGAATACGACGGACACCTACACCCGCAATCTCCGGTTTCAGGATGCCCAGAAGGGTATCGAGGAGAGCCGATGTGCGGGTCGATCCATGCTCAACGGCTTTCCCCTGGTGAACCATGGCCTGGCGGCGGCCCGTCGGGTTTCGGAAGCGGTGGACCACCCCATCATAGTCCTCTCGGGCACCGCCTTCCCCCAGCTCGCCGCCGAGATGGGCTATGCCGGCGGTCTCACGGCCTTTCTCGGGGCGGGGATCTCCTATACGGCCGCCTATACCAAAGACCTTCCCTTCGCGGAAGGGATCAAGCATTACCAGTATGTGGATCGCTTGACTTCCTATTACCAGGAGCAGGGGATCAAACTGCATCGGGAACAGCCGGGCTTTCTCACGGGCACCCTGATTCCCCCGGGAATCGGCATTGCCGTTGCCGTCCTGGAAATGCTCATGGCCGCAGGCCAGGGCGTAAAACACTACAGCATGGGCCTTTGCCAGAGTCTGAATATCCTTCAGGATGTGGCAGGACTCTGGGCGCTGGAAGAGGCAGGGAAAAAGTATCTGGCCCTCCAGGGCCACGAGGATGTCTTTTTTTCCATTGCCACCCACGAATGGATGCAGGCCTTTCCCACAGACGCACCCCGGGCCTATGCCGTCATCGTCCTGGGCGGCATCATTGCGGCGCTTGCCGGCGCGACCCAGATCATCACCAAGA
>JAPLJW010000351.1 GCA_026388365.1 Deltaproteobacteria bacterium
AAACTACCTTCGATACAAGTTGGAACTGGAGTCTTGGATTCACGAAAGGGGCCTTACCGTTGTGGGCGATCCCATCTGGGCCCGCTATAACCCCCCTTTTACACCGTGGTTCCTGCGACGGAACGAGATTTTGATTCCGGTCGATGCCAGTGCTGACCCAGAAACATCCCGTTAATCTTATGGAGCACCGCTTCGTGCCAGCGTGGGTCGCGATGGGGCCCATGCGCAACGTATGGCGGGAAAACGTTGAAGATCTCTGACCACCTTTGGAGTTCGTCCTAATCGTCCCGACTGTTTCACGAATCAAATAACTCTTCCGGTATTCATTTCATCCTCTTGTTCTTCATCTGACGGCTACTGTATGATGGTGCAGACGTTGCCCATGCTCAGCGGCTCTGAGACGGCCCTTCCTTCCGTCGCAAGAACCGTCGCGAAGCCCACGCTTAACAAACCGATCCCCGATCTTTGACACACCAGATCCCTTCTTCGGGCATCACTTCAACTCATCGCCGTTGAAACTCTGATCTTTGCTGTGCGTGATCGTCTCAATCCGCCTCGGTCTCGCGGTCAATTCCAGCGTTTCCTGAAGTCGAGCCAGACGAAGTAGGTCATCATAACGATAGAGGATATCGCCGCAAGCAGGGCCGCCTCCTGGCTGAAGAAGGTCAGTGCCAGGCCTCCTGCGTTCGCCTGGTTTTTCAAGGTCCCCAGCAGAACGAGACTGGTCCGGGTCTCCCGGGGAAGAGGATGCCGGTGAAGGGGATGATTGCGACTGCCGGCGGTACCGCCGCGATTAGGACCAAGCCGGTCCAGATAGCCTCGTTTCGGATCATCAACGTGGAGAGCCCGATGATGATACTCCCCAGGATAATGTAGTTCATGACGATCCCGAGCAGGGACGGAAATAATATCAAACGGGGACGGTAGAAGACTTTGTTGTCGACCTCCATCGTGGAGATCGACATGGTCAGTGCCAGGGCGGGAAGGATGAGGTGCCGTGTGACCGGAACGGCAAAAGGGAAAAGGAGACCGCCGGCCAGCGCGAACAGGAGGATTGCGTTGCGGTTGCGCAGGAGGTTCTTTAGCTTTGCCATACGATCGTATCGCTCCTTTCATCAGGGCGCGCAGGGCCGGCTGGGCGTTCCCGCGCAACAGCCAGGATCCCCCCGTATGGCGTGCGGGCGCCGGTTCACCCCCGAGACGAAAAATCGCAAGTGTTGGTACTTAGAACTTATCCGTAAATAAAATAATGTGCCATTAAATTAATCTATTAACTAACGAAAAACGTTATTTACGGATAGGCACTTAGTTATATTGGGGCTGTAAAGTCAAAGATCTTATTGCCGCGGCGGTCGACATCCGAAAATACCTGCTGGCTGTCGACGGCGTGACCAAGAAGAAGGTCTCCTGTCAGTTTTCATGTCAATTTCATTGACATACCATTTTAATATGCTTATGATCTTTCCTCAAAAGAGGAAAATCTTACAAAATTACCAGGTGATCCAGGTGAGACCCACAGCAATAGCGAAAGGAACTAAGGAATGTATTCCATAGCCCTGAAAATGCTGATCGGGGATCGGGGCAAGTATTTAGGCATCATTATGGGTTTGACCTTCGCGTCTCTTCTCATCACCCAGCAGTCCGCGATTTTTACCGGCTTGATGACCCGGACCTATGGTTTAATTACCGATCTTTCCCAGCCGGATCTCTGGGTAATGGATCCCAAGGTTCAGTTCGTTGACGACATCAAATCTCTTCAGGACACCGAGCTCTTCCGCGTCCGGGGAATAGACGGTGTAGAATGGGCTGTTCCGTTTTATAAGGGACTGCTGAAAGCCCGCCTGGAGGAAGGCAATTTTCAGATCTGCAATGTCTTCGGTCTGGACGACGCTACGCTAATCGGCGGTCCCCCGACCATGCTCCAGGGAAGCCTGAACGATCTGCGTCAGCAGGATGCCATTATTGTGAATGATGTGGGAGCGAACACGCGTCTGGCCAGGAAGCCGAAAAAACCCGGTGGAAAGAGCACGCCTCTCAAGGTTGGCGATTCCTTGGAAATCAATGATCATCGCGCCATCGTCGTCGGCATCTGCCGGGTGTCGCGTACATTTCAGTCTCAGCCGGTTATCTATACCACCTATAGCCGGGCCACGACTTTTGCGCCCCGGGAGCGAAAACTTCTGTCCTTCATCCTTGTCAAAGCCAAAGAAGGCCAAACCCATAAAGTACTCTGTCAGCGGATAGAACAGAGAACGGGACTGTCGGCCTACACAAGCCAGGAATTCAAAGATTTGACTTACAACTACTTCATGAAGAGCACCGGGATTCCCATCAATTTCGGAATCGCCGTCGCTCTCGGATTCATCATCGGCACGGCCATCGCCGGGCAAACCTTCTACAATTTTACCCTGGAAAACCTCCGTTATTTCGGTACGCTCAAGGCCATGGGGGCCACCAACGGCTTGCTTTTGCGGATGATTCTCCTTCAGGCCTTGATCGTCGGAGCGATCGGCTATGGATTGGGAGTGGGAGGGGCTTCTCTGTTCGGGTACGCTATGAGAGGAACCGAGCTCTCCTTTCGTCTAACCAGCGATCTGCTTTACTTATCCGGCGGAGCCATTACCGTAATCATTATTTTTTCAGCCTTGATCAGCATTCGCAAGGTCATGAAACTCGAGCCGGCCATCGTATTCAAGGGGTAGAACCGTCCGTATGGAGAAGGAAATTGCAGCCGTATCCTGCCGCGGAGTCACTAAAAGGTACATTACCGGATCTACCCAAGTGCTTGCCCTGCGAGGCATCGACCTCGATGCGCGTATGGGTGAACTGCTCATGCTCGTTGGTCCATCGGGATGCGGCAAGACGACCCTCATTTCGGTTATTGCGGGCATTCTCGACCATGACGAGGGAGATTGTGTCGTTTTCCAGCAGGATTTGCGGGACCTGCCCCAGGATAAGAAGACCCGTTTTCGGGGAAAGAATGTGGGGTTCGTCTTTCAAGCATACAATCTCATTCCAACACTCACTGCGGTGGAAAACGTGGCAGTGCCTCTACTCATTCTAGGAGAACGGCGTATACAAGCGCAGGCCAAGGCCAAAGAAATGCTTTCGCAAGTGGGTCTTGAGGACAAAATTAACGCTGTACCGAATCAGCTTTCAGGCGGCCAGCAGCAGCGAGTGGCTATCGCAAGAGCCCTCGTACACGAACCCAGGCTTATCGTCTGTGATGAACCTACGAGCGCGCTCGATGCCGATACAGGCAGGCTGGTTATGGAAGCCCTGCGGCATAACGCTCTGTCTTCGGGTCGCGCGTTGATCATCGTCACACACGACAACAGGATTTTTAATTTTGCCGATCGCATTGCGCGCATGGACGACGGACGTATCACCTTGTTGGAGTCTCAGATAGCGAACATTTAGGTTTGAAAATGAAATTGGGTGCAAAAGATACCATCATTTTCCAAAGGAAGGTCTGATTCTTGCCGCGAAGCATTTTCGCATTTCCCAGAAATCGGTGGCTCTGGGTATATCAGGTTCGGGAGGAGTGATGATCCGAAAATATTTTATTCCAGCCGTCGCCATTGCCGGTGTTCTCTTTGCGATCTGGACCGTTATGCAGAGTTCCAAATCGATCCCCCCTTCCAAACCCATCGCAAACCCGGCACTCTCGCCTTATTCCACTAAAGTTTCCGGATCTGGAATCGTGGAAGCAAGTTCGCGCAATATCGCCGTCGGTACTCATGTATCTGGGATTGTAACACGCGTATTCGTTTCGGTCGGCAACAAGGTCAAAGCGGGAGATCCTTTATTCATCCTTGACGATCGGAAACAGCAGGCTGAACTGAACGTTCGCGAAGCGTTTCTCCTGGAGTCAAAGGCAAGACTAAAACGTCTTCAGGAAGCTCCTCGACAGGAAGATTTTCCGCCGGCCCGTGAGACGGTCAAAGAAGCCGAGGCCAACCTTGAAGATCTTCGCCTACAGCTCAAAACCGTCGAGAGCATTGCCGATAAAAGAGCCATCAGTCTGGAGGATCTCAATCGTCGACGTTATGCGGTGCAGGCGGCGGAAGCGCGTTTAGCGAGGGCCCGTGCTGACCTGCAGCTTCTTGAGGCTGGTTCTTGGGTAAATGACATCGAGGTGGTTAAGGCAGATGTGGCCCGGGCCGAAGCCGAAGTCCAGTTAACACGCATGGAGATCGAACGCCTGATGGTACGCGCCCCGGTGGCCGGAGAAATCCTGCAGATCAACATTCGCCCCGGTGAGTTCGCGCAGAGCGGTGTTCTCGCCCAACCCCTTCTCCTTTTGGGAAATCTGGACAGACTTCACGTGCGTGTGGATATCGACGAGAATGACGCCTGGCGGTTTATGCCCGACGCACCGGCGACCGCCTTTATTCGCGGCCAGCCGAACTTTAAAACCGATCTGAAATTTGAGTATGTGGAGTCCTATGTGATCCCCAAGCGTTCCCTGACCGGGGACAGCAATGAACGCGTCGATACGCGGGTCATGCAAGTGATATACAGCTTCAAGCGTGGTCAACTCTCCATTTATCCGGGACAGCAGATGGATGTGTTTATCGAAGACCGCACCGCGCGTCCAGACGAAGCTCCTCAGGCGCCAAAACCGCCACTGAAGGAGAACAAGCCGTGAGAATCAGACTTCTGGTCTCACTGATCCTGATCGGAGTGGCAGCAGGGTGCTCTTCTGTAGGACCAGACTACAAGCGCGCTACCCCCCCCATCCCCCAACAATTTGGTTCCCTTGAAAAGGGAATCAGCACGGCCGATCCGATGCCTACCGAGCACCTCATTGCCTGGTGGAAGATATTTAATGATCGGACACTCAATTCCCTTATGGATAGAGCCGTTAAAGGAAATCTAGACATACGCATTGCTGAAGCCCGTGTCCGCCAGTCCAGGGCTTTGAGTCTGGTCGGCGAATCGAGACAATACATCGAAGGTGAATTTACCGGCGGCTATCAGCGCCAGCGTCGCACTGAATCCGGGCTCGCGGGACAGTCATCCGACGGCCTCGGCGCTTCCTCAGCTTCCGTCGGAAAAAGGGAAACGGATCTTTATCTCGTCGGTTTCGATGCATCTTGGGAGATTGATGTTTTTGGAGGGGTACGGCGGGAAATCGAAGCCTCGCAGGCGGACTTGGAGGCCTCCGAAGAAAACTTGCGCGACGCCCTGGTGACTTTGCAAGGGGAGGTCGCAAGGAATTACATTGAACTTCGCGGCCAGCAGTTACGCGTGGATATCGCCCGCAGAGAAGTCGAAAGTCGAAAAGATAACTTATTGTTGATCGAAGCCCGTGTCCGCGCCGGATTTGTCAGTGAACTGGATCTGGCCAGGGGGAAAGGTGCTTTGGCCAGCGCCCAATCCAGGATCCCTCAATTGCAGAATGGACTCAGGGGTTCTCTCTATCGGTTATCGGTCCTTTTGGGGAAGGAGCCCATGAGCCTTATTTTGGAACTCGAAGACCCAAAACGGATCCCGAGTGTTCCAGAAAACCTTCCTGCCGGTTTGCCTTCGGAACTTCTGCAGCGCCGACCCGATATTCGCAGAGCAGAGCGCGAACTTGCGGCCTCAACCGCTCGGATCGGCGTTTCGACGGCCGAACTCTTTCCGAAATTTTCTCTTACCGGTTCTTTTGGATACCAGAACACCAAAATAGATGAACTCTCACAGGAGGGTAGTAATTTCTGGCGTATCGGCCCCAGCATCCGTTGGTCCATTCTGAATTTTAGGCGCATCACCGCCAATATAGAAGCGAATAAGGGCGCCCGCGAGGAGGCTCTGGCACGCTATGAAAAAAGCATTCTGAATGCTTTAGAGGAGGTTGAAAATGCCCTCGTGGTTCTTGCACAGGAAAAGCGGAGAACCGAAGCCTTGACCAGTGCTGCGGAAGCCAATACCCTGGCATTTGATTTTGCGATGGCGCGATATCGGGCAGGCATCCAGAGTTACTTTGAGGTTCTCGATTCTGAGACGGCACTGTTCATCGCGAATGACCAACTTGCCCAGAGCCATCAGAACAGAGCCCTCGCCCTGATTTCTCTCTACAAAGCTCTTGGAGGAGGGTGGATGGAATAGAAGTTTAAAAAATGCAAAATCATACGTTGGGAAGAGCGATAGCTGTATGCGGATCGATCTTCAACGGACTGTCACTTACGCTAATACTTTCATTCCTTTATTCATGGAGGATCCTTTCATGACTGTTTGGATTGGAAACCCGGCACCGGATTTCACTGCAGAAGCGTATCACCAGGGTGTGATCAAAACGATCCATCTTACCGACTACCGGGGAAAATGGGTCATTCTCTTTTTCTACCCGGCTGACTTCACTTATGTCTGACCCACGGAAATGGCGGCAGTTGCCGTCAAGTATCCTGCTTTTAAAGAGCTCGAAGCTGAAGTCCTGACACTCAGTGTCGATAGCGTGGCCACACACAAAGAATGGCACGAACGGGAACTTTCTCGAATGGTTCCTGGTGGCGCCCAGTACCCTATGCTTTCCGACCCAAACGGAAAGATCGGAATTCAATATGGGGTTTATGATTTGGGAAAAAAACTGGATCTTCGTGGCTGGTTTCTCATCGACCCCGAAGGAATCATTCAATCCATTGAAGTTTTAGGGATTCCTGTAGGGCGCGATGTATCCGAACTCTTACGGCTACTGCGGGCTTTCCAGCAGTATCAAAAAACAGGTGAACTCATCCCTTGCGGCTGGCAGCCCGGAAAGCCCACGTTGCCCAGAGAAGAAGAGGCTGAAAGAATTTCTGGTAAAGTCTGGGAACTATGGAAGCCAAGAAACGCTTTTTAATCAAGAAATCGCCGGTAGGATCCCGACTGGGTGGGTTAGGCGTGAGTTGGGTGTCGGCAAGCAACGAAACAGGGGTTATCAATGAATGCAGAAGCTTATGATAATCGCGTCCGGGGCGCGCTGTGGGGGATGTTCGTCGGCGACGCACTCGCGATGCCGGTTCACTGGTACTATGACGTGGCGGCCTTGCAGCGGGATTTCGGCACGATCCGCGACTACCAAGCGCCCAAGGATTACCATCCCAGTTCCATCATGTCCCTGGCCAGCACCGATCGCGCTGGCCGAGGCTCCCAGGAAGGCGAGGTCGTCGGTAGCGTGATTCTCAAAGGGAAGAAATCGTTTTGGGGCCGGCCTAACACCCACTATCACCAAGGAATGCGGCCCGGTGAAAACACCCTGAACTTGCTGTGCGTCCGGGTTCTGATCCGGGCGCTTAACGCGGCCGGACGTTACGACCCGGCGGATTTCCTGCGTGATTATGTCGCCTTCATGACCGCGCCCAACAGCCACAACGACACCTATGCCGAGTCCTACCACCGGGATTTCTTCGCCAATTACGCCCGCGGCATACCACCGGAACGGTGCGCTGGAGCGGAAGGTCACGACACCGCCTCCATCGGTGGTTTGGTCTCGCTGCCACCGGTTATTTTCGCGACGTTGGGAAAATGCGACCGGAGGGCGGTGGATATGGCGCTGCTGACTCAGTTGCGATTGACCCACCTCTCTCAAAAACTCGAACGCTACGCGCTGGCGCTGGGCGATTTGCTGGTCCGGCTGCTGCAAGACAAGGATGCGCGGGTCGGACCGCTGGCTTGCACCGCTGCCGAACGGCTGGGATTTCCGGCGGCAGCGGTAGTCGAACGGGTCAGGCGCAATCAGCAATCCGATTTGAGCGTAATCGGCGGTATGCTGTCTCCCGCCTGCTACATCGATCAGTCCTTGACGGCGGTGCTGTATCTGGCCGCGCGCTATCCGGACGACATTGAAGCGGCATTGATAGCCAACGCCAACGCCGGAGGCGATAACTGCCATCGAGGGGCGATTCTGGGCGCCATTTTGGGCGCAGCACTTGGGTTTGAGGCCATTCCTGAGCGCTGGGCTCAGGGGCTAAGCGCCTGCGATGAGTTGCATCAGGAAATCGATACCTTCGTCGGCCGGTTCGGTTGAACGCGTTTGATCAGGTGGCTCGATTAAAAGGTGACTTATGCAGCGCCAAGAGGATTGTTTTGTTTCGGCACCGCGTCTTTTCTCCTCCTGATTGAGCGATCCCCGGTCGTGCCGTTTCCAATCGACATGCAGGCGATTAAAGGCTCTCCTGACTTCCGATCAGCGGCAAGACGTTCTCGACACTGAAATAAACGATAAACCGATTTTTGACGTCATAACGCGAGTAATCGCACTTC
>JAPLJW010000181.1 GCA_026388365.1 Deltaproteobacteria bacterium
AATCCCTGGGGGTTTACGAACCCGGACGACGTGGATGCCGAATGTCTCCGGCAGATCGAACTGGTCCTGCGGCGCGAGCCGGAGATGGCGGCCCTCATCGGGGAGCCCATCTCCGCAAACCCCGTTATCCCCAGCAAAAGGTACTGGGAAGGCGTCCGGGATTTATGCCGGCGGTACGGAGCGCTGCTGATCTTCGATGAGATTATTGAAGGCTTCGGGCGGACGGGAAAGATGTTTGCGAGCGAACATTATCTGACGCCGGACATCCTGGTCCTCGGCAAATCGCTCGGCGGCGGAATTGTTCCCCTGGCGGGGATTGTGACCCGGGAGGAGTACAACACCTTCCAAGACCGCTCCATCGGCCATTACACCCACGAGAAGAACGCCCTGGCGGCGGCGGCCGGTCTGGCTGAGATTGAGGTGATCGAGAAGGAAAACCTCTGCAACCATGCGGCGCGTCTGGGCGCCCATGCCCTGGAGCGCCTGAAGGAGATGGCGGACCGGCATCCCCTGATCGGCTGCGTCATGGGGATCGGCCTCCACATCGGCATCGACCTCGTCCGGGACCGCAAAACCAAAGAGAAGGCGACCCGGGAGGCGGAGATGGTCCTGTTCAAGTGCATGGAAAAGGGTGTGGCCTTCAAGACGATCGACGGCAACACGATCACCCTCCGGCCGGCCCTCGTGATCACGCAGGAGGAGATGGACGGGGCCCTCGCTGTGATCGGGGAAGCGATCGGCGAGGTGGAGCGCGGCTTGAATTACTGACCGTCGTGTTCTATACTTATTAATAAAGGAGGAGGTATGACGAATTTTTTGGATATCTGTGAAAAGGCGATCTATGGACCGATCATGAGTGAAAAAGACTTTGACATGAAGGTCTTCATGCCCAAGGTCAAGGAACTGGTCCGGAAGTACGGCATCCAGTATGACCGGGAAAACCCCGTTCCCTACGATGACCAGGCGGCGGACAATCTTTTCCATGCCGCGGTCGAGTTTCTATCCGCCGTGGGGATTTACTGTCAGGATACGAATCGCCTGATTCAGTTCACGAAAGAAGAAATCTTCGAAGGTATTGCCGCGGCGTCCGGCAAGTGTGACCTGGGGGAAGGCAAGGATGCCAAGGTATTCGGCATGCGAAAACCCGATGACCGGAAGATTCCCTGGCTGCACGTGGGTTCCGGGATCGTGTCGACGACGGAAGAGATGATCACGAACAAAATCGAGGCCTATGCGTCGATCCCCGAGGTGGACTCCATCAGCATTCCGGCTTTGGACAGCATACGGGGGATTCCCGTGGCGGCCGGGTCTCCGGTGGAGCTTTACGCGGCCATCCGGAGCGTGAAGATCGGGCGCGATGCCCTGATCCGGGCCGGCCGGCCGGGGCTGCCCATCTGCAACCTCGTTTCAACCGCCGCGTCCGCCGTTACGACGATCGCGGCCAGCGCTCCCCAGTTCGGACTCCGTCCCACCGACGGCTGGCTCTGCGGGACCGTCGCCGAAAACAAACTGGAATACGGCACCATGAATAAAATCGCCTATCTGCTCAACTGGGGCGCCAATGTGGGCGCCGAGACGGCCCCTATTCTGGGCGGTTATTGCGGCGGTCCGGCCGGCACGGCCATCGTCAGCACGGCCTATATCATGATCGGGATCCTGGCCCTCAAAGCGAGTTACCAGCTCCATTTCCCCATTCATTTCAAGTATGGCTGCTCCACCACCCGCGATGTCCTTTGGGTCGTTTCCGCGAGCAGTCAGGCCGCAAGCCGCAATGTTCCCATGCCGGTGATCTGGCTGGGCTACATGGCCGGCGGTCCCAATACAAAAATGTATTTTTACGAATCGGCTGCCTGGCTGCTGGCCGCCACAGCTTCCGGCGCGCCGTCGGTCCAGACGCCTCATCCGGCCAAAGCGGTCAAGATTGACGGATTCACCCCGATGGAGTGCCGGTTCGGTGTCGATATGGCCAGGGCGGCAGCCAAATGCGACCGGCAACAGGCCAATCATCTGGTGAAGAAACTCCTCGAAAAATACGAGTCCCAGATCGACAAGGCCCCGTCGGGAGACCGTTATCAGGATTGTTACGATGTGACGACGGGCAAGCCGTCTGAAGCTTATGTCCGTCTGGTGAAAGAGGTGAAGGAAGAGCTGTCCGGGATGGGCATATCATTTGCGTAGAGAGGAAGGCTAAGAGAATGGATAAAAATCAGCTTTTGGAAAAATTGGCGGCGGTCGTCATGGATGGAACGGAGGACGAGGCGAAGGCGCTCGCCCAGGCTGTCGTGGCGAACAAAATCGATCCCCTCGAAGCCATTGAGCAGGGTTTGTCGAAAGGGATGGAAATCATTGGCGGCAGATTTGAGTGTGGGGAGGCCTATCTGCCGGAATTGCTCATGGCGGCGGCCAGCTTCAACGCGGCCATGGCCGTTCTGAAACCGGAGATTGAGGCTCAGAAGAAGCAGCTCGTCAAGTTGGGCAAGGTGCTGATCGGGACGGTCAAGGGCGACGTGCATTCGATCGGCAAGGACATTGTGGCCTCGGTGCTCGACACCAGCGGTTTTGACGTGGTGGATATGGGTGTGGACAACCCCTCCCTGAACATCATTCAGGAGGCCGAGAAAATCCAGGCGGACGTGATCGCCCTTTCCTCGGTGATGACCACCACGATGCCGGCTCAAAAGGAGGTCATCGATACGCTGAAGGAGATGGGTATCCGTCAGAAATATTTTGTCATTATCGGCGGCGGACCCGTCAATCCGGAATGGGCCGACCGGATCGGCGCCGATGCATACGGCAAGTCTGCCATCGATGCCGTAGCGCTTGTGAAGGGCTTCATGGCCAAAAAGAAGTAATCGGCCGTGTGTAAGGATCTATTGCGGGGCGGTCTTACATGGAATCTGCAGAACATCCGCAGCCGCCGGAACGACCGGTTGTGATTGCCTGCCGGGTCATGGAACCTGAACTCGAGGCTGTACGCGCCGGCGCTCCGGCGGTTGAGATCATCTATCTTGAGCAGGGGCTGCATCGGACGCCGAAAAAACTTCCCGGGATGATCCAGGAGCGAATCGATCAGGCGGCATCCTATGCGACGGTTATCGTTTTGGGTTACGGTCTCTGTTCCAACGGCCTGGTCGGGGTCACGGCGCGCCGCCAGAAACTGATTGTCCCCCGCTGTCATGACTGCATTTCCCTCTTTCTGGGTTCTCCGGCACGGTATGATGCGGTCTTCCGCGACCATCCGGGGACCTTTTATCTCACACCGGGATGGGTGAAGCAGAACCAGGATCCCCTGGGTACCTACGAGGTGGAGTATCTGCCCAAGTATGGGCGTGAAGTGGCACTCTGGGCGATCAGGGAGAGTTTGAAAAACTATACCCATATCGCACTGATCCACTCGGGAATGCCCGAAAGCGAGGCGCTGCGCCGTCGGGCGCTTGAAAATGCGGAATTTCTCAATATGACCTATATCGAGATGGAGGGGAATCTTTCCTACTTTGAGAAAATCATCCGCGGTCCTTACAAAGCCGAGGAATTTCTCCATCTGCAACCGGGTGAGACGATCTCCCAGTCTCTATATTTTTAACCCTTTTCATTCTCGTGTAA
>JAPLJW010000036.1 GCA_026388365.1 Deltaproteobacteria bacterium
CATGGCGGCGTCCCAACCCTTGTTCCCAGACTTCGCGCCGGCCCTTTCGATGGCCTGTTCGATCGTATCCGTCGTCAGCACGCCGAACGCCACCGGCACCTCGGTCTCCAGCCCCACCATGGCGATCCCCTTGGAAACCTCCGCGCTGATGTACTCAAAATGGGGCGTGGCACCGCGGATGACGGCGCCCAGGCAGATCACGGCATCGAAGCGACCGCTCTTCGCCATCTTCTTGGCCGTAAGCGGCAGCTCGAAGGCGCCGGGAACCCGGACGATCCGGATGTCCTTCGCATCTCCCCCGGCCCGTGTCAGCGCGTCGACGGCCCCCTCGATCAGACGGCCGCTGATGAAATCGTTGAAGCGGCTGGCCACAATGCCGAACCGCATCCCCTTCGCGACGATCTTCCCCTCGATGATTTCTGGCATGGTTCGTTCTCCTAAGAAAATCGATTTGATTCCACCTATACCTTCAGGATGTGGCCCATCTTCTGTTTCTTCGTCTGGAGGTACTGAATGTTGTTTTCGTTCGGCCGGATCTCGATCGGGACCCGTTGGGTGATGGTGAGTCCATACCCTTCGAGGCCGACGATCTTCTTGGGGTTGTTTGTGAGCAGCCGCATCTTCCGCACCCCGATGTCGGCGAGGATCTGGGCGCCGATGCCGTAATCCCGGAGGTCTTCCTTGAAGCCGAGCGCGATGTTCGCCTCCACGGTGTCTTGGCCTTGCTCCTGGAGTTCGTAGGCCTTGATCTTGTTGACGAGGCCGATTCCGCGCCCCTCCTGGTGCATGTAAACGATCACCCCCTTGCCGGCCTCCTCCACCATCTTCATGGCCCGATGGAGCTGGTCGCCGCAGTCGCAGCGTTCGGAGCCGAAGACGTCGCCCGTCAGACATTCCGAATGGACGCGCACCAGGACCTCGTCCTCCGCGGTGATGCCGCCCTTGATCAGGGCCACGTGCTTCATCTCGTCCACGTCGTTTTCATAGACGATCAGCTTGAATTCGCCCCCGTACTGCGTGGGGATCGTGGCGGTTGCCGCCCGGCGGATCAGGGATTCATGCTGCATCCGATAGTCGATCAGATCCTTGATGGTGGCGATCTTGAGGTTGTGCTCCTTCGCAAAGATCTCCAGATCGGGCATTCGGGCCATTGTTCCGTCGTCCTTCATGATCTCGCAGATGACGCCGGAGGATTTCAGGCCGGAGAGACGGGCGAGATCGACGGAACCCTCCGTCTGTCCGGTTCGCACGAGAACCCCTCCCCGTTTGGCGCGGATGGGAAAGATGTGGCCGGGACTGACCAGGTCTTCCGGCTTTGCGTTGCCGGCTACGGCGGCGTGAATCGTCGTTGCCCGATCCGCTGCCGAAATCCCCGTCGTGACCCCCTGTTTGGCCTCGATGGAGACCGTGAAGGCAGTTCCGAAGCGGGAACAGTTGTCCCGGACCATCGGCATCAGGCGAAGTTGGTCCGCGTTTTCTTCGGTCAGGGTGAGGCAGATCAAACCCCGGCCGTACCGGGCCATGAAATTGACCGCTTCCGGTGTGACGAACTCGGCCGCCATGCAGAGGTCTCCCTCGTTTTCGCGATCCTCATCGTCCACCAGGATGATCATTTTACCGCTTTTGATATCGACAAGGGCTTCCTTGATGGTGCTGACACCCATATTATCTCCTCTTTCTATTTCAAGAATCCGTGCCGGGTAAGCATCTCCAGATCAACTCCCCCGGCAGATCCGCCTGCCGGTCTGGACGCGTCGCCGGTCTCCTTCTCCCCCGTGACCAGCTTTTCCAGATACCGGGCCAGGATGTCCGTCTCAATATTGACTTCATCCGCCACCTTTTTGAAGCCGAGCGTCGTCGCGGCCACCGTATGCGGGATAATGCTAACATAAAACCGGTTTTTTTCACAGCGGTTGACGGTCAGGCTGATCCCATCCACCGTGATGGATCCCTTGGCGGCGACATACCGGCCGAGCCCTGGATCGATTTCAAAGCCGAAGACGAGAGATCCGGAGCGGGGGATCTTCTCCACGATTCCACCCACGCCGTCAACATGGCCGAGGACGATGTGTCCCCCAAGGCGGTCCCCAACGCGCAGCGCTTTTTCCAGATTGACCCGATCGCCCGCCTTCAGGTTCCGCAACGTCGTCCGGAAAAGGGTTTCCGCGGAGAGATCCGCCGTGAAGACCCGGCCGGTCTTCGCGGTCACGGTCAGGCATGCGCCGCTGACGGCGATGCTGTCGCCGATCCGGACGTCTTCCAGATCGAGGGAGGTCTCGACCTCCAGAAGGGCATCCTCCCCTCGGCGCGTCAGGCGCCGGACGGACCCGAGTGCGGCTGTAATTCCCGTGAACACCTTCTATCCCTCCGGATTTCCTTCCTCCCCGTCCTTCTTCGTGTGGAGGAGGTCCTTCAATTCGTCCAGAAAGTCGCTGACATCCCGGAATTCACGGTAAACCGACGCGAAGCGGACATAGGCGACGCCGTCCAGGGTCTGGAGCTCCCGCATGACCTTTTCGCCGATGGCCGCGGAAGGGATCTCCTTCCCCTGGAATTCCTGACAGGCCCGCTCGACATTGTCCACCAGGGTCTCGATGGCGTCCGTGCTGATGGGACGCTTCTCGCAGGCCTTTTTGATCCCGGAGCGGATTTTCGTCCGGTCGAAGGGTTCCCGGCGGCCGTCCTTCTTGACGACCATCGGCAG
>JAPLJW010000317.1 GCA_026388365.1 Deltaproteobacteria bacterium
GAACTGAGGTTTGGAATCAATCCTCTTTTCAATCCGCTCCGGCAGATCATCGGTATGTCCAAGGCGAAGGAGATCACCATGCTGGGGGAACCGATCGGCGCCAGGGAGGCCTTGCGGATTGGTCTTGTGAACAAGGTGGCTCCACCGGAGAAACTGATGGCGGAAGCAGAGTCCATGGCGCGGGAACTGGCCAAGCGCTCACCCGAAGCGATCGAAGCCATCAAGAGAATCTCTGACATCGCCCCTCGTCTGGACAAAAACTCGGCGCTTGATTTTGAAATGGATGTGGAGGCGCTCCTTTTTTCAAGAACGGAAAGAAAGAAGCACATGGATGAATTTATGGAAGCCCTGAAGAACCGCAAAAAGCAATAAGCAGAACCACCGGTTTCATTCCGCGTGCAGGTCGCTCTGCGAACACCCGTCAGATCATATCCCATTCACTGTTCGGTGATGCAAAATCACGGAGTTGGTCTCTCCTCTTCTTGTGCTGTAATTTCTTCAGCGCCTTTGCTTCGATCTGCCTGATCCGCTCACGGGTGACACCCATCATTTCGCCGACCTCTTCCAGCGTGAAGGGCCCGAAATTGCATGCGACCCAAGTACAGTTGAAAAAGGTTTCATTCTTGAGACGCCACTCACAGGCGTCATCCAGGCAGATTTCCGTGATCGAAGAACCCTTCTTCCTGCATTTATAAAGATTATTCAAGGCGCCTGTCTCCTTTGAGAGATTTATTTTGGTGTAAAATAAGAATTCCCTTTACATTTGTCAATCACTAATAATATGGGTATAGACATGTTATCCATGGTTGAAGATGGGAAGGTTCAGGGTCCGATCACGGATGACCATGAAAGAATCATGCTTCCCGTCGTGCCTGATTTTATGCCGGCAGTGGACGCCCCGGTCATTCTGCCCGGGATCCATCAGCCCTTTGTCACGGGAACGCTCCAAACAGCGATCGGCGGGGTGCCGATTGTCACGACCGACCTTTCCGGTTCCGACCGCCGGGGCGGCTGCAAGGCCCGCTGGGGGGTCGGCCGGATGCATTATGCCGTCGATCCCGGACTCTACGCCCTGGGACGCCCTGAAGCGGAATCTCCGGTTTTTGTATCGGCCAACTACAAGATGAGTTTTGATTTTCTTCGCCGATCCCTCCATGGGCGCGATGGCTGGATTCTGGTTCTCGATACACAGGGAATCAATGTGTGGTGCGCAGCAGGCAAGGGCACATTCGGAACGGCCGAACTGGTCAGAAGGATTTTCCTCAGCGGTCTTGATCGTATCGTCACCCACCGAAGGCTGATCCTCCCTCAGTTATCAGCCCCCGGGGTTGCTGCACATCGTGTACGTCAATATTCCGGCTTCAAGGTCGTTTACGGCCCGATCCGCGCCGAGGATCTCCCGGCTTTTCTGGACAACGGATTGAAGGCGCGGCCGGAGATGAGACAAAAGACATTCACATTGTCCGAAAGGGCCGTTTTGATCCCGATTGAACTCGTTGAGGCGCTCCGGACCGCCGCCCTGATTGTCCCCGTTTTTTCCATCATCGGCGGTCTTCTTGGACAAGGTCCATTTCTCGAACGCGCCGTCCAAGAAGGGCTGACGGCTGCAGGCTTCCTTCTGACCGCTTTGATTTCAGGCTCGGTCCTGACGCCGCTTCTCCTCCCTTTTCTCCCTGGCCGCGCCTTTTCCCTGAAGGGGTTCTCCATCGGCTGCGTCCTCTGCCTGCTTTTACTGACACTGGTTGATTTTCCTTCCCGGTTGCCGGCCGTTGCCTGGTTTCTGATCATGACGTCCGTATCCGCCTTTCTGGCGATGAACTTTACGGGCGCCTCCACCTATACATCGCTCTCCGGCGTCCGGCAGGAGATGCGCTGGGCGCTGCCGCTTGAGATCGCCGGAGGATCTCTTGGCCTTCTCCTCTGGTTGTCGGCCTTCTGGATTCACTGAATGCTTGCCTGTCAATGAGGGTATCCGATATGAAACATATGCTCTATCTGAAGAATGTGGCCACGTTGAAACTCAACCCGGAGCGGTGCGCCGGTTGCGGTCTCTGTCTGGAGGTCTGCCCCCAGGAGGTCCTGTATCGCGTCGATGGAAAGATCGGTATACGAAGCCGCGACGCCTGCATGGAGTGCGGCGCATGCAGCCGGAACTGCCCGACGGGGGCGATTACCGTAGAGTCCGGCGTCGGCTGCGCCGCGGCCATTATCAATTCCATACTGGGACGACAGGGATCCGACTGCTGCTGTCTTGACGATAAGGGTGGTGAAAAAAGCGGAAAAGGCTCTTCCTGTTGTTGACACCGCCAGCGGGATGTGAACTGCGGGGAAAGTGGCGCCCCTTGGTCAAGGCAAACTTAATTCTACCCCGAAGTCATTAAAAACCGACCGCCTGCCCGTCTTTCCTCGGATCCGACGCGGCGCAATAGCCGTTGGGCATCCGATAGATGATCTGTGCGCCGCCGAAGACGGAGGTCGGCGCCTCTCCCGTCAGAATATGGCCGCGCTTTTTCAGCTCTTCCCGGACGCCCGGTCCGAAGCCAGGTTCCAGGAAGAGGTGCGAATCTTCGTCGAGATACCAGCGCGGCGCGTCCGCCGCCGTCTGTGGGTTCTGATGGCCGGCAAAGACCCGGACCATCATCTGGAGGTGACCCTGCGCCTGCATGTGGGCGCCCATCACGCCGAAGCTCATCAGCGGCGCCCCATCCCTCGTCACAAAACCTGGAATGATGGTGTGGTAGGGACGTTTTCCGCCGGTGACCCGGTTCGGGAGACCCTTCTCGAGTGAAAAACCCGCGCCCCGGTTCTGCAGGCAGATCCCGGTGCCCGGGATGACGATCCCCGACCCAAAACCCTTGTAATTGGACTGGATGTAAGAGACCATCATCCCCTGTTCATCGGCGGTCGTCAGGTAGACCGTTCCGCCGTCCTGCGGAATCGCCGCGGAAAGCAGAGTAGTCCGGTCCATCCGGATGGTATCAGCGCATTCCTTCAGAAAATCGTCATGCAGAAGCGCAGAAGGCTGCACCGTCATCCAGGCGGGGTCGGCGATATGGCGTTGCGCCGCGTCAAACGCCTGTTTCATCGCCTCGATTTGGAGATGGAGACTGTCCGGCGAATCGACCGGATATTGCTCTATGGCAATGCGTTTCAGGATCCCCAGGGCTATGAGAACGGTCATTCCCTGACCGTTCGGCGGCAGTTCATGCAGCGTGACGCCGTTCCAGGCCTGAGAGAGGGGCTTCACCCATTCCGTGTGGTGTTCCGCCAGGTCTCTCTCGGTAAAGCAGCCGCCGGCATTCCGGGAACAGGAGACGATCCGCGAAGCCAATACTCCGCGGTAGAGAGATTCCCCATGGGTTTTTGCTATCGTTTTCAAGGTTTCCGCAAGTCCTTGCGGCCGGAACAGATCTCCGGGACGCGGGGCGCGACCGCTGGGGAGGAAGGCCACGGCAAAATCGGGAAAATCACGGTACAAATCCGGGGTCTGCGACCATTTGGCCGCTGTGATCGGTGCAACGACAAAACCCTGCGACGCATAACGAATAGCGGGTTCAAAGAGGTCGGGGAAGGGCAGTCTGCCGAAGCTCCGGGAGAGGGTGGACCACATATCCACGGCGCCGGGAACGGTGACCGCATCCCAGCCGAGCTCAGGCATCCTGTTGAGACCGGCGAAGCGGTCCGGCGACCACGCCTGCGGCGAACGACCCGAGCCGTTCAGGCCGTGCAGTTCCTTCCCGTCCCACACCGTGGCAAAGGCATCGCTGCCGACCCCGTTGTTCGTCGGTTCAACGACGGTCAGGGTGATCGCGGCGGCCAGGGCCGCATCCACCGCATTCCCGCCGCGGATAAGCATCTGAAGACCCGCCTGCGCCGCCAGCGGCTGCGAAGTGGCCACCACGTTCCGGGCAAAAACCGGCATCCTTTGGGAAGGGTACGGGAAATCCCAGTTCAGAGTCACATTGAATATCCTTTAAAGCCGTGTTGAAAAAGTCTCTTTTGCTGGCTGTTAAAAGCGGATCTTCTCCGGCGGTCTTCGCTCCGGCACGCAGACGCTTTCCGTCCCGCCCTCGTTCCACGAGGACGACACATATAGACTTCAGTAGCAGCGGCCGTATTCCCGGATGTCCTCGTCCCGATAGGCGCAGGGGCATATGATGTCCCGGTCCCATTCGCGATCCCCGGATGCCAGGC
>JAPLJW010000276.1 GCA_026388365.1 Deltaproteobacteria bacterium
CGACGAGGATCGAGAAGGCCGCCGCCACACCGAGCTCGAGCTCGGTCATCTTCTCGAGGATCCGGACGGTGATCAGCGTCCAGTTGATCGAGATGAGGAAGATCGTCGCGCTGATCGCCGTCATCGACCGGATGAAGACCACGCCTAAGCCCGCGAAGAAGGCGGGGAGGATCAGCGGCAGGGTGATCCGGCGGAAGGTCGTCCCGGAGCTCGCGCCGAGGCTGGAGGAGGCCTCCTCGATCGACGGGTCGATCTGCTGGAGGATCGCCACGGTCGTACGGATCCCCGTCGGACCGTAGCGGAACACATAGCAGGCGATGATGATGGTCGCCGTGCCGGCGAGCATCAGCGGCGGGTCGTTGAAGACCAGCAGGTACGCGATCCCGACGATCGTCCCCGGCAAGGAGTAGTTGATCATGGAGACAATCTCCATCGTCCGCCGGGAGACAAAGTCCTTCTTGCAGACGACGTATCCCACGACGACGCTGTAGATCCCTCCGAGCGGCATCCCGATCCCCGCGATAATGAGCGTGTCGCGGATGGCCTGGAGCCCCTCGGTGAAGACGACGCGGTAGTGCTTCCAGGTGATCGTGAAGTCGGCGCCGAAAGCCTTCACGATCGAGGCATAGAAGAGCAGCACGTAGAAGTAGAGGATCGAGACCGAGATCAGCAGACAGACCGCCAAAAGCAGATACCGCATCCAGGGCCGGACGCTTTTGATCTCCGTTTTGGCGCCCGCCTTACCCGTGATCATCACGTAGTACTTCCGGCTCACCCAGAACCGCTGGAGGAGAAAGACCGCGAAGGCCGGGACCAGCAGGACAAAGGAGAGAACCGCCCCGCCCTTGAGGTCGAAGAGCCCCGTGATCTGGAGGTAGGCCTGGGTGGGAAGGATGGGAAAGCTGTTTCCCGCGAGGATGAGCGGCGTCGCGAAATCGGCGAGCGACGCGGCAAACAGCAGCAGGAAGGCATTCGCGATTCCCGGTACGGCCAGCGGCAGCGTCACCGTCCGGAAAACACGCCGGCGGGAGCTTCCCAGGCTGAAGGCCATGTCCTCCACGGTCGGGTCGATCCCGGCAAGGATCGCCTTGAGCGTCAGATAGGCAATCGGAAAAAAGGTGATCGTCTCGGAGAAGAGCGTGCTGGGGAGGCCGTAGACGGAGACGTTCGTAAGCCCCAGAAGGTCGTAGGTGATCAGCCCCCGCGGGCCGAACGAGAAGATCATTGCGATCGCCGTCGTGAAGGGGGGCGAGATCAAAGGGAGGATAACCGCCGCGTCGAGGAAGAAAACCCACCCCTTGGAAAGGTTCGTCCGGACGGCGGTGTAGGCGAACAGAAACCCGAGGACTGTCCCGCAAAGGCCGACCAGTGTCCCCAGGAGGAGGCTGTTCCAGAGGGCCTGGCGCTGCATCGGGTCGGCGAGGATCCCCAGCACCCCGGCGAGCGAGAACCTCCCCTCGTCCGTGAAGGTCCGGATGAGGAGGCTCGTAAGCGGGTAGACGATGAAGAGGGCCAGGAGCGCCCAGAGGATGATCAGGATCGACAGCAGCAGGGGATCCCGGAGCATCCGCCGGAGGCGGTCCGAAGGGTTCAGCGCGGCAACGGCATCAGGCATCGTTCACCACATTTCTTATGCAATAAGATGCCCTCGTAAAAAAGTCGTCACCCCGGCGAAAGCCGGGGTCCAGTATTTTTGTAACTACCGATATTCTGGTTCCCGGCTTTCGCCGGGACGACTTCTGGATTCCGGCCTTCGCCGGAATCCCTCATGCCCCGTGGGGCAGCACGAAGACGATCATCAGGGCACTTCGACTTTTACGAGGCCGTCAAATAAGAGGACAGCCTATTTTCAGGGCAGGACGTCCTTGATCCAACGCTCCACGATCCGCTTGCGATTCTGGCCGGCCCACTCCTCGTCGATCGGGAAAATCTTGGCGTCCTTGAGGATCTCGGCCAGACTTGCTTCGGTTTTGACCGCCGGATGGGCCGGGATAAAGTTGATCTTGTACGGGGCGTAGAAGTTCTGCATCTGCGCGCTTGTGGACCAGTCGATCAGCTTCTTGCCGACCGCGGGATTCTTGGCCCCCTTGAGCAGGGCGATGGCCTCGACGGAGGTGCCGATCCCCTCCTTCGGGAAGGAGATCGCCACATCATAGCCTTCCTGCCTCGTTTTCAGGGCATCAACGATGAAGAAGATTCCCGCGCCCGCCTGGGCGAGGCCGACGGGAATGGTCCCGCCGCCACCGCTTTTGGTGTAGACTTGAACATTCTGGCGGAGTTTTTTCATGTAGTCGAAGCCTTTGTTCTCATCGCGGCCGTAGACCTCGAGGATCGAGAAGATCCGGGTGACCGCCGTTCCGGAGGTCCGGGCGTCGGCCATCTGGAGCATCCCCTTGTAGGCGGGATTGAGCAGGTCGTCCCACGAGGCGGGCGGGTTCAGCCCTTTTTCCTTGAGGAACTTTTTGTTGCTCATGAAGACGAGCGGATCGTCGGCGATCCCGACCCAGTAACCCTGGGGGTCTTTGAAGCGGGGGGCGAGTTCGTTGAAGGTTTTCGGCTTGTAGGGTTCGAAGACCCCCTCCTTGATCCCGGCAATGTGGGTCTCCACCGGGCCGCCGAAGAGGACGTCCACGCGCGGGTTGTTCTTCTCGGCGATAATCCGGGCCAGGGCCTCGCCCGAGGAGAAACGGATGAAATTCACTTTGATGCCGGTTGCCTTCTCGAATTCCTGAAACATCGGCCGGGCCCAGTTCTCCGGCCAGATGGAATAGGCGTTCAGGGTCTCCTCCGCCACCGCGGCGCTGAAAGCAAAAAAGACGGATAAAACCAACATGATGCACAGCATTCCCCATCGCTTCATCGCAAAACCTCCTTTCGTAAAAAAGAACCCAGATTGAATTGATAATTGATAAGGCATTGCTTTTTGACGGCCGGAGCATAATCCGAGATCGTTATGTACGTCAAGGGGAAACTTGCGCCATGTCAAGCCAAAATGCCGCAAAATGTTGGCTGCCGTACCGAAGATTACGGAAAGGATGCGGCGAAACGACTCTGGCCTTGGAAAATTTGAGTAAACAACATGCTTACTAATCTTTTTGCCCGTCACGAAGGCCGTTTTGGGTATCATCCAAACAGACCTCTCCCGCACACCTGGAATCATCTTCGGAGATTCTCCGAATTCTCGAAGCGTTATGCTTGGACGTATGCATCCCAGGAATATTCAGGGTCCCGATAAAGGTGATCGTCTTTGCGGGGAAGTTGAGAGACATCATCCATGACGTATGGGGCAGCCAGACTGCCTGTGCTAAGTGTGCCGACAGGCGGATCATGGATTTTTGGCAGCGGCCTGGCCCTTGCCAGCCATAATCCCAGGTGTTCGAGGATGGCCCGGATTACCTGACCGTCTTCGATGAAGCTGATGATCCGCATGGTCCCCCGGCACTTCGGACAGACCAGGGGATCGACTTCGTAGATTTTCTGAATCAAACGCGCCCAGTTCCGCCGGAAGGTTTTTTCATGCCCCTGTGATTCGAGAATGCAGGGGATAGCCTCATCGCTGCCTTCCTTCTGCCGCTTTCCCCGTGAGGCATTGCTGGACCAGCCGTAATACCTGACCATCTGCTCTCCCCGGTTCGGGATGTGCGAACACATCGCGGCCAGCCATTCCAGCGCAGGGAAGTTCCTGGTTGTCGCGCCGTCCTTGGATGTATAAACGACCGTCCCCTCTTGATCCAGGTACTGCATTCTTTCCTGGGAGAAGGACGCCCGGATGATGTAACGGGCCAGGTTCTCCATGGCCGTATCATCGTCGGGCGAGATGCGGTTGCCGCAGAAAACGTTGAAGCCGGAATGCCGCCATGTTGAAAGCATGGCGATCATCTCCTTCGTGATCTTTCCCTTGTCCAGAAGCATCCTGAACACCTTGTGCCGGAAAATGGCCTCCAGCTTTTTCAGTTCCAGCGGTGGGGCGACACGGAACATGCCGTCGTCTCCATAGAAGCAGCCGTCGGTGACGAGGATGTGGCAGTGGGGGTTGAATCCAAGGAAATCGCCAAAAGTCTGGATGGCAATTGCGGCGCCGGGGATGGGATCGTTTTCAGGAACCGCATCCTGGATAAAGACCTTTAGGGATTCCCAGGCGCAGCGGCTGAGATCGGCAAGAAGCTTCCGGTCATAGAGGAAATACCTACGGAGGATTTTCGGGATACTGAATACGAAATGACTGTGAGGGATCTTTTTGAGGACATCCATGCAGAACCATTCCCCGAATTCCACCACGCGTTTCTGATGACATGATGGGCAAAAGTGGCGGCGCTTGCATCAGGGTACAGAGCCGGGTAGCCGCGGTGGCCAATAGCCAGAGGCCGATCCAATGTGCCGGGATTGAATATGGAGTGCATGTTCGCCAATTTTTTTTTGTCACTTTTTCAGTGGCAGGTGCTATGCGTTTTGAACACCCAGCTCAAATTTCTACTCACTGTCCCTCGATCCTTTTTTTCGTTTCCGGATCAAACAGGTGCAGTTTCTCCTGCGAGATGGAAAGCCGGATCGTGGCCTGTTTTTCAAACCGGTGCACGTTGGGCAGGCGGACCGTCAGAGAGACTTTTTCCGTGCCGATGTGACCGTGCACAAGGGTATCGGCCCCGAGAAGCTCTACCTGACCCACAGTAACCCAAATCGTGGGGGAGCCCTTTGAATCGAGTTCCATGTGCTCGGGCCTGATTCCGAGGATTGCCTTTTTCCCGGCCCAACCTGGAAAGGCCGACCCGTTCAAAGGGATCTGGATGTCGCCGGGGAGTTTCAGCGCCCGTCCACTCTCTTGAACCGTCACCTCCATGAAGTTCATGGCCGGCGACCCGATGAACCCGGCCACAAACATGTTGGCCGGGCGTTCGTAGACTTCGAGCGGCGAGCCGATTTGCGCGGCGTAGCCGTTGTCCATTACCACCAGGCGGTCCCCCAGGGTCATGGCCTCGACCTGATCGTGGGTCACGTAGACGCTGGTGATTTTGAGATCCTCTTGCAGCTTGCGGATCTCAAGCCGCATCTGCACCCGCAGCTTGGCGTCCAGGTTGCTGAGCGGCTCGTCGAACAGGAAGACCTTGGGCTCGCGCACGATGCATCGCCCCATGGCCACCCGCTGGCGCTGGCCGCCCGAGAGCTGGCGGGGCTTGCGGTCCAGCAGCGTGCTCAGTTCGAGGATCTTTGCGGCATTGCGCACCCGCTGGTCGATTTCATCCTTGGGCATGCGGCGCATCTTCAACCCGTAGGCCATGTTCTTGTAAACCGTCATGTGGGGATAGAGCGCGTAATTTTGAAACACCATGGCGATGTCGCGCTCGGCCGGCTCCAGCCGGTTCACCACCCGCCCGTCAATGGCGACCTCGCCGGAGCTGATATCCTCCAGCCCGGCAATCATGCGCAGCAGGGTGGACTTGCCGCAGCCCGACGGCCCGACGATGACGATGAACTCGCCGTCGCGGATACTGCAGCTGATCCCGTGGATGATTTCGGATTTGCCGAATTGCTTGATCACATTTCTGATGCTGACGTCTGCCATCTCAACTCCATTAACCCGCATGCCCGGCCATACTTGCGGCTGGATGCCGCGCCTGCCCGGTACGAAACAGACGACTTTTTCGAAGTCCTCATTTTTCTGTTTCCGTCATTCCGCGTATAAACTGCTTCTGCATGAAGATCACCACCAGCACCGGCGGCAGCATGGCCAGAATGGTGGAGGCCATGATGATCTGCCACTCGGCCTGTCCCTCGCCCACGTCCAGCATGCGCTTGATGCCGATAAGCAGCGTGTAATACTTCTGGTCGCTCGTGATCAACAGCGGCCACAGGTACTGATTCCAGCCATAGATGAATAGGATCACGAACAGGGCGGCGATGGACGTGCGCGACATCGGCAGCAGGATGTCAAAAAAGAAGCGCATGGGCCCGCCGCCGTCGATGCGGTGAGCTTCGCACAGCTCTTCGGGCACCGTCATGAAAAACTGGCGGAACAGGAAAGTGGCGGTGGCCGAGGCAATCAGGGGAAAGATCAATCCGGCATAGGAATCGAGCATTTTCAGATTCGCCGCCACCTTGTACGTCGGCAGGATGCGGACCTCCACGGGCAGCATCAGGGTGATAAAGATCATCCAGAAGAAGACGATCCGCAGCCGGAAGCGGAAGTACACGATGGCGAAGGCCGCCAGTAGCGAAATGCTGATCTTTCCGAAAGTGATCCCCAGGGCCATGATCAGGCTGTTCAGCATCATCGTGCCGACAGTCGCTCCCACGTCTCGCGGACCGACGGTGAGGGCCCGCAGGTAGTTCTCCACCAGGTGGCTTCCGGGTAAAAGCGGAAAGGACTTGCTGACCACTTCGAGGGTGTGGGTCGAAGCGACAAAGGTCACGTAGATCGGAAAGACCAGGATCAGCGTGCCCAGAATGAGGGTTGCGTGCGTGATAAACGTCAGAACCGGGCGGTGTTCGACCATCATGGCCTGTCCTCAATCAGTAATGGACCTTGCGTTCGATGAAACGAAACTGGACCACGGTGAACATGATCACCACGATCATCAGAATCACGGACTGGGCCGCCGAGCCCCCGAGGTCCAGGTTGATGAAACCGTCGTTGAACACCTTGTACACTAGGATGTTCGTGGCATAGTTGGGTCCACCGCGGGTGATGGCGTGAATCACGCCGAAGGTATCGAAAAAGGCGTAGACGATGTTGACCACAATCAGGAAAAACATGGTGGGCGAGAGCAGCGGGAACACGATGGTCCAGAAGCGCCGCCAGGGACCGGCGCCGTCGATGGCGGCGGCCTCGATAAAGGAATGCGGGATGGCCTGAAGCCCGGCCAGGAAGAACAGGAAGTTGTAGGAGATCTCACGCCAAGCCGCCGCGATGATGACGAGGCTCATGGCCTGCGTCCCGTTCAGGGTGTGGTTCCAGTCCACTCCGGCTTTTTTCATAATAAAAGCCACCATGCCCACGGTCGGGTTGAACAGGAAGAACCACAGGACGCCGGCCACGACCGGCGCCACCGCATAGGGCCAGATGATCAGCGTCTTGTAAACGGTGGCGCTGCGCAGGGTGCGGTCGGCCATGACGGCGAGCAGCATCGCCACGGAGAGCGCGGCCCCGGCAACGGCGGAGCTGAAGATGAGTGTCACGCGGAACGAATCGAGATACGCCGCGTTGGCGAAAAGGTCCTTAAAGTTGTCAAACCAGACGAAAGCGGATGCGGTCCCGAAAGCGTCCTCCTGCAAAAAGGACTGCAACAGCGCCTGGGAAGCGGGCCAGATGAAGAACACAAGCGTGATGATGATCTGGGGGGCGACCAGGACGTAGGGCAGAATCCTGTTTTTGAAAACGACCCGTTTTTCCATATGCGCTCACATCATCTGTGCACCGGATGAAATTCCCCTTGCCCTCTTTAGCAAAGGGGGCAAGGGGATTTTTCAGAACGCTCCAATAAGTCTACCAAGAAATTGTGTTCTGAACGCCGCTATTTGTTGGCTTTTTCGAATTTCCGCAGCGACTCGTTGCCGGCCTTGACGGCATCATCCAGACCCTGCTTGGCCGTTTTCTGACCCGAGAAAATCGCCTCGAACTCGTTGTCCATGATGTCACGGGTCATGGCATGATCGCCGAAACGCAGCCCCTTGGAGTTCGGGGTCGGCTTGTTCAGGGTCATCTGTTTGAGCGAGGTCTCGGTGCCAGGATTCTTTTCATAGAACCCCTGCTTCTTGGTCAGCTCGTAAGCCGCCAGGGTAATGGGCAGGTAACCCGTGGCCTGATGCCAGTCGGCCATCACCTCGGGCTTGGACAGGTAGTTGAAGAAGGCGGCCACCCCCTTGTAATCGGCGGCCTCGTGGCCTTTGAGCACCCACAGGCTGGCGCCGCCGATGATGGTGTTCTGGGGGGCACCCTTCACGTCCGGCCAGTAGGGTAGCATGGCGGTGCCGAAATCGAACTTGCAGGTTTTCTTGAACCCGGCATACCCGGCGGAGGACTCGGTGTACATTGCCACTTCTCCCGACGAGAACTTGGCATTGCCCAAGTTGGTCCGGCCGCCATAAACAAAAACCTTATCCTTCTGCCAATCGGCCAGTTGCTGGAAGTGCTTCACCTGCAGTGGACCGTTGAATTGGTAGACGGCATCCAGGCCACCGAACCCGTTGTCTTTGGTGCCGATGGGCACGTTGTGCCAAGTGCTCAGGTTTTCAATGTGAATCCAGCCGTTCCAGGCGGATGAAAAACCGGCCTGGCACACGCCGGCCGCCACCAGCTTCTTGGAAATCTCGGCCAGAACGGGCCATGAAATCGGTGGCTTTTCAGGGTCGAGGCCGACCTTTCTGAACATGTCTTTGTTGTAATAGAGGACAGGGGTCGAGCTGTTGAAGGGCATGGACAGCATCTTGCCGTCGCGGGTGCTGTAGTATCCGGTGACCGTGGGCAGGTAGGCGCCGGGGTCGAACGGCAGGCCGGATTCCTTCATGACCTCGTAGACGGGTTTGATGGCGCCCTTGGCCGCCATCATGGTTGCCGTGCCCACTTCGAACACCTGCAGGATGTGCGGCGGGGTCTTGGAACGAAAGGCTGCGATACCGGCATTCATGGTGTCCGAGTAATTGCCTTTGTACGTCGCCACCACCTGGTACTGGCTCTGGGATTTGTTGAACCCGTCACAGATTTCGTTCACCTTCTCCCCGAGGGCGCCGCCGTGGGCGTGCCACCAGTTGACGGTGACCGGGGCTGCCAATGCCAATCCCGGCAGCACCATCAGGGCCACCACCGCCAAGGCCATTCTGCATTTCCGCAAGTGTTTCATGGGTTCCTCCTCTTTCAATTATTGATAAGACGCTGCTTTCGGCGGCGGAAATATAGCGGGGTTGTTTTTGCTTGTCAAGGGATATTTTGGGCCCGAATTGCCTCATAATAAATGTTACCCAAGGAGGGTTTAAAAAGGGATCGTTGACTCATAATTCGATGTTACCGAACATCAGCTTCCCAAAGGAGGGATAATTATGAGTCCACAGTCCAAACGAGAGTATCGTGAGAGGGTTCATTTACGATATAAAAATGCTTCCCATCACGAAAAAACTACCATCCTTGATGAATTCTGCGCCACCTGCGGATGTCACCGTAAACATGCCATCAGGGTCCTAAGGGGATTCAAACGTTTTACCAGACCAAAGCCAAAAAGAAGGGGGAAACCTCCCGTTTATCAGAACGAGACGATCATCAACCCCCTGAAAGCAATCTGGCTTACCGCGAATCTCCCCTGTTCAAAACGTCTCAAGGTCATGCTGCCGATCTGGCTGCCTAAATATGTTGAGCTCTTCGGCGAACTCTCCGCAGATGTTACCCAGGCCCTCTTGAAAATCTCTCCTCCCACCATAGATCGAATTCTTAAACCAATCCGAATCCACTACACAAAACGGGGCCGGTCTACCACGAAGCCGGGAACCCTCTTACGAAAACAAATCCCCATCAAAACCAATCAATGGGATGAATCCAGACCGGGCTTCCTCGAAGCCGATACCGTCGCCCATTGCGGCACCTCCACCGCCGGTATGTACACCAATACCATCGACTTCGTCGATATCGCCACCGGCTGGACCGAACAACGCGCCGTCTGGGGAACCGGCGAAACCGGCACCCTTCAACAAATCAAACACATCGAAAAAACCCTCCCGTTCCTTCTCCTCGGCTTCGATTGCGACAACGGCCGTGAGTTCCTCAACCGAACCCTCCTGAAACACTTCACCCAAAGAAAACAACCCGTCCAGTTCACCAGAAGCAGGGCCTATCATAAAGATGACAACGCCCATGTCGAACAGAAAAACTGGACCCACATCAGACAGTGGCTAGGATACGACCGCTTAGGTAAACAAAAAACCGTCCCCCTCCTCAACAAACTCTATACCCAGGAATGGAGACTCTTCCACAACTTCTTCTGCCCCTCCGTAAAACTCATTGATAAAGAACGTATCGGATCCAAAACCGTCAAACACCATGACGCCCCCAAAACCCCTTACCAGAGAATCATGGAATCACCCCATATCCAGGAATCCGTCAAACTCTCCCTCTCCAAACAACTTGAAAACCTCAACCCGTTTCTGTTAAGAAAAACCATGGATAAAAAAATGAAAACAATCTTCTCCATAAACAACAAAAACCGGTAACATTTTTTATGAGTCAACGTTACCCAAAATCTCTCCCCCTTCGGTAACATTTATTTATGAGGCAACAGGGCCCCGCTCGAGACTGAATCGTTACGGCCCCGCCTAATCCCGAATCCCTCCCCGGGGCGACGTTTTTTCAGGGGGGAGGCCCGTCGAGGCTTTATTCGCGGCGCTTGCCGGTCATGTTCTCGATGTCGATCCGGATGACCGCCGTTCTGGCGAGGGTCTCGTCCGGATAGGAAAAGGGGCCTTCTGCGCCGTAATGCTCCATGATCCGGTCGATGGCAGATTTTTTTTCGGCAGGGTCATCCACAAAGAAGGCCCGGCCAAAGCCGATGACGCTCTCGTAGCGTGCGCCCCATCCGCACGACTCCGGTCCCTGCTTGATTTCCCGCAGCAGGTCCATCTCGAAGCAGACCCTGTTGTTCTTCCGGAGGATGTCGAGCTTCCGTCCTTCCGTTGCGCAGTGGAGGTAGAGGCAGTTTTGACCGAGGCCGAAGTTCATCGGCACGACGTAGGGCATCCCGTCGTCGGAAAGCCCGATCCGGCAGACAAGCGCCCCCTCCAGGATCGCCCGGATCGCCCCCTTGTCTTTGATCTCCCGATTTGCATTCCGCATCGTTCCCTCCTTTCTTATCAGAGTTTGACGGCATCGGAAAAGTCGATTTTGGCCTCTTTCTGTCATTCCCACACTCACCCTTTGCCGCCGCCGAAACATTCAGAACGTTTCTTCCGCCCGGCGGACCTCGTCCAGGAGACGGCGGATGCGGTCGAAGTCCTTCCGGAAGCGGATGGGCCGTCCCCGAGGGTCTCGGGCGTTGGTTTGCGTGCAACTGTCGATTCCCGCGGGCTTCACGCGGCCGATGGCATCGAAAACGTTCTCCGGGGAAATCCCCCCGGCGAGGATCACGGGAATGCGGCTCGCCCCAACGAGCGCGGCGGCCAGATCCCAGTCGCAGACCTCGCCGGTGATGCCGACGTATCCCGCCACGGGCTGGTCGTCGTTTTGTTTTTTATATCCGCGGAGGGTGTCCGTCATGAAGCCGTCGGTGTGAGGCTCCAGCGTGCGTGCGATCTCGATGAGGGTCTCCCGGACGGGGGCGGAATCGGTCAGCTCCGGCTCAGGGATCGGGATGGAGCGGGTGATCCCGAGCGGGGGGAACTCCTTCTTCACCCGTTGCTGAATCTGGATGAACTCCGCACAGAGGGTTTCACGCCTCTCATGGTCATGGGGTGCCAACGGGATCAGTTCGCAGAAATGGACAAAATCGGGTTGATAATAGTCCAGCGCGCGGAGGATGTCGTCCTCCCGCCTCAGCAGCGGGATCAGGCTGCTCTTCGCCCCCGATCCGCGGACCAGCCGCACGACGTCCCGCACGTCGGGAACCTTCCACGCCTCCGGTGAAAGGATCACGCTGCCGATGCGATCCACCCCCAGCCCGACCAGCCGTTCCGCCTCTCGGGGTTCCTGGATTTCGTAAAGCTGTACAATGATCCGTTTCATCCGTTTCCACCCGCCGCCGAACGATTCGACTCTCTACCGGTTTTCGAACAAGGGATCAACCCTTTTCCGGATGCTCTTCCCATACCTGCGGAGAAAACAAACCTGACCTGAAGGCTGGCTGAGGGCCGCAAACGGATTTTTTAGCCGGAGTCACTTCTCCGTTTCGAGCAGGCCGTGGACGAACCAGCGCTGGAGGAAGATCACGACCAGCACCGGCGGGAGGAGCGCCATCATTGCGGCCGCCATCACGAGGTTCCATTCAGGAAGCTGCGTCCCCGTGGGAACGGTGGAGGCGATGCCGACGACCACGACGCGCATGTTGTCCGAGTTGGTCGCCATCAGCGGCCAGAGGTACTGGTTCCAGCCGTAGATGAACATCACCACGAACAGCGCGGCGATATTGGCCCCGGAGTTGGGCAGCAGGATCGACCAGAGGAAGCGGAGGGGGCCGGAGCCGTCGATCTTGGCCGCGTCGACGAGCTCGTCGGGAATGGTGATGTAGAACTGCCTGAAGAGGAAGGTGGCCGTCGCGGAGGCGATCAGCGGGATCGTGAGCCCCGCGTAGGTGTCAACCCATCCCAGCATGCTGACCACCTGGTAGGTGGAGATGATCCGGACCGGCACCGGCAGCATCAGCGTGATGAAGATCATCCAGAAGGCGATCTGCTTCCCCCGGAAATCGAAAAAGACGATCGCGAAGGCGGAGAGAATCGCGATGGAGATCTTTCCCAGGCTGACGACCACGGCCACAACGGCGCTGTTGAAGAGGAGCCGGCCCATGTGGATGCGGTTCCAGACCGTGACGTAATTTTCCCACAGATGCCCCGAGGGGATGAGGCTCTGGGGAACTTTGACCACCTCGTCCAGACTCTGGGTGCTGATCACGAACCCGTAGTAGAGGGGGAAGCCGATCAGCAGAATCGAGAAAATCAAGAGCAGATGGATGATCCATTTCCGCCCGTCAAGCGGACCTTTCCGGATTCCGGGAAAAGGCGCGGCCATCAGTAGGTTACCTTCCTTTCCGTGTACTTGAACTGCAGCACGGTCAGTGTGATGACCAGCGCCATCAGGATCACGGACTGGGCGGCGGAGTAGCCCATCCGGAGGTTGACGAAGCCGTCCACATAGACCTTGTAAACCATGATCGTGGTCGTATCGCCGGGTCCCCCCTGGGTCACCGCGTGGATGATCCCGAAGGTTTCGAAGAAGGAGAAGACCATGTTCATCAAAAACAGGAAAAAGGTCACCGGAGACAGGAGGGGAAAGGTGATTGAGCGGAAAAGCGTGAATCCCCCGGCCCCGTCCACCCGGGCGGCCTCGATCACCGATTCGGGGATCGTCTGCAATCCGGCGAGAAAAAAGGCGATATTGTAGCCCAGGTGCGCCCAGGCGGCCGCGAAGATCACCAGCATCATCGCGACCCATCCCTTCAGCAGCCAGTTGAACTCGTAGGTCGTCATCAGCGAGAGCAGATAGGGCAGCACCCCGTAGCTCGGATGAAAGATGAACAGCCAGATGATGCCCGAAACGGGCGGCGCGATCCCGTAGGTCCAGAGGACCGCAGTCCGGTAAAACGGAAGGCCGCGGATCTTCTGGTTGGCCAGGTTGGCCAGGAAGAGCGACACGATAAGCCCCAGGGTGGTCACCCCCAGTGAGAAGACGAAGGAATGAATGACGCTGCGGCCGTACTCCGGGGCGGTCAGCAGATCGATGAAATTGTCGAGCCCTACGAAGATCTCCCGGTCTCCGAACGGGGCGACCTTGAAGATGGAGAGGCGCAGGGAGTCGAAGGCCGGCCAGAAAAAAAAGACGACGACCACGACAATCTGCGGGGCCAGGAGGATATAGGGGAGCCAGCGGTTCTGGAAGATGCTTCTTTTCATCGGCCCATCTCTGTGGAAATATCACCGGGAAACGGGTCTTCACGGGGGAGGATCATTTTCCTTTTCCCCCGTGAAGTTTGCCCGGTGTAATGTCCCCGCCCATGGGGCAGGTCTTCCCGGCAAAAAGGGGGTCTGCTTTGAATCAGCCCACGCGTGTTTTCCCCGCGGCAAGCCGCGGGGAAAACGAGTAAACAATGGTTTGTTCCCCATAAGGATCGAAGATGCTCCGCAGTTTACAGCGGAGCTCTTCAATCGTGTCCTTCATACCCACCTGCGAGCGGGATGAAGGGTGACGCTGCCGGTCTGGGACCGTTACTTGTAAAGCGACGAGAATTCCTTCAGAACCTTGACGCTATTTTTGACGGCGTCGTCGAGACCTTCCTTCGGCTTCTTCTTTCCGGCGACGATGTTTTCCATCTCCGCCTCGATGCTGTCGCGGATCGCCGCGAAGTTGCCCAGGCGGATTCCCTTGCTGTTGGCGGTGGTCTTTCCGCTCATGATCTGGTTGAAGGCGGTCCACATGTCGGGGTTCTTCTGGAAATGGTCGGCTGGGAGGGCCTTGAGCGCCGATTTGCTTATCGGGAGATAACCCGTCTGAGCATGCCACCAGGCCTGCTGTTCGGGCTTGCCCAGGAATTCGAAGAATTTGGCAACGCCCTTGTATTCCTCGGTTTTATGGCCCTTCATCACCCAGAGGCTGGCGCCGCCGATGATGGAGTTTCCCTGGGGATAGCCGGCCATGCGCGGCATCCTGCCCGTCCCCCATTCGAATTTGGCCGTCTTCGCGAGCGTCCCCACGAGCGCCGTCGAGGCGAGGCCGACGGCCGCCTCCCCGTTGATGATGGGCTGATCTCCCTTGCTCGCCCGGCCCGAGTAGGTGTAGATCCCCTCCTGCTGCCAGCGGGCCAGCATGGTCATCATTTTTACCCCGAAGGGGCCGTTGATCTTGAGCTGCGAGGCCATCCCCTTGAAGCCGTTCTCCTGATCGGCGAAAGGCTGGTCGTGCCAGGCGTGCGCATTCTCGACCAGCGTCCAGGAGGGCCATGCGGTCGTGAAGCCGATCTTGGTGGCGCCGGATTTGACGCAGGCCTTGGCGGCCTTTTCGATCTCGTCATAGGTCTTGGGCGGTACGGACGGATCGAGGCCGGCCTTCTTGAAGATGGTCCGGTTGTAGTAGAGGATCACTGTGGAGGAGTTGAACGGCATGGAGTAGAGGTTTCCGTCCTTCGAATAGTAGTTGAAGACCACGCTGAGAAAATCCTCCCAGTCGATCGGGATCCCCTGATCCTTCATGAGCTGATACACGGGGTAGATCGCCCCCGAGGAGAGCATCGTCTGGGTCCCGACCTCGAAGACCTGGATCAGGTGGGGTTGGGTTTTGGCCCGATAGGCGGCAATGGCGGCCGTCAGGGCCTCCGCGTAGGTCCCCTTGTAGACGGCCTTGACCTCATAGTCGCCCTGGCTGGCGTTGAACTTGGTCACGATATCGTTGACCCGCTCGCCCAGAAACCCGGTATGGGCATGCCACCACTGGATCTCCGTCTTCGCCTGGGCCGATGACGGAACAATCAAAACGTAGAAAACAAGGACCATCATGCCGAACAACCCAAAACACATTTTCCGGTTCATTACGCCACCTCCTTTTTTAGTAATTATGCATCATCTTTCGGCAAAATAAAAGTATTATTTGTCGGTCTCTCGTAAAAGGTGTCCGAATTCGTCGGGGTTGAATTTGCGTGCCGGATGTGATAGCGGAGGGCCCCGAAAGGAGATGCCATGAACCGAAGTTTTCTGCCCGCATTCAAGACGAAGGAGGACCTGGCCGCCATCCAACTGGCCGGTCTGAAATGGACTGTCCGCCATGCCTGGGAGGGGTCGCCCTTTTACCGCAAGAGGCTGTCGGAGGCCGGCGTCACACCCGATCGGATCCAAAGCCTTGGGGATCTCAAGCGTCTCCCCTTCGTCACCGCCCAGGACCTCCGGGAGCACTACCCCTGGCCGCTCCTATCCGTCCCGATGGCGCAGATCGTCCGTCTCCACGCCTCCACGGGAACGACGGGAAAACGGAAGGTCCTCGTTTACACGGCCAAGGACATCGACGACTGGGCCGACATGTTCGCCCGCTGCTACGAGACGGCGGGACTTTCCCGCGAGGACCGGGTCCAGATCTGCGTCGGCTACGGCGTCTGGACGGCGGGCGTGGGATTTCAGCTCGGCTGCGAGCGGTTCGGGGCGCTCGCGATTCCCGCCGGTCCGGGGAACATCGACCTCCAGCTCCAGTTCCTCGTTGATTTCAAGACCACGGTCCTGTGCTGCACCGCCTCGATGGCGCTGCTGCTGGCCGAGGAGATCGACAAGCGCGGCCTGCGCGATAAAATCCACGTGAAGAAGGTGATCTTCGGCGCCGAGCGGTCGAGCGACGCGATGCGCGCCAAGGTGAAGACCCTGACCGGGGCCGGCCACGTCTTCGACATCCCCGGCCTCACGGAGGTCTACGGCCCGGGCACCGGTCTCGACTGCGCCTTTCACACGGGAATCCATTACTGGGCGGACTACTACATCCTGGAGCTCCTCGACCCGGACACGCTGGAACCGGTCGCCGAGGGCGAGGTGGGCGAGATGGTTTACACAACGCTCCGGAAGGAGGGCGCCCCGCTCATCCGTTACCGCTCCCGCGACCTGACGCGGGCGATCCCCGGAGAGTGCCCCTGCGGCTCGCCCCTGCCCCGCCACGACCGGATCGTCGGCCGCTCCGACGATATGTTCATCGTCCGCGGGGTCAACATCTACCCCAGCCACATCGACGAGATCCTCTCCCGCGAGAAGGGGATCGGGAGCGAATTTCAGATCCACCTCGACCACCACGGGGACGGCAAGGACTATATGGTGCTCAAGGTGGAGCGGGAGGATGGGGAAAGTCCGGAGGCAGACGCCGCGCTCGCAGCGAAGATCGAGCGCGCGGTCCGGAAGGAGACACTGGTCAGCGGCAAGGTCGAGATCGTCGATTACCAGTCCCTGCCCCGGACGGAACGCAAGGCGAAGCGCGTCTTCGACCACCGGACGTAGGACGCCGGCGGACCCCTCCGGCGATTTTGGGAAACCCTTTTGTTTCAACAGGCTATTTCAGGCCAAAATTATTTCTTGCATCTTGCAATGATCGGTTCTATATGCGCGGCAGGAATGATGGTTCTGAGCCTTAGCCGTTGCGAAGGTACAGGGTGTCGTGGCCATGTCGCCCGTTCTGACGACCTCTGCCGAACCCATTGCATGGAAAGGAATTTATATGGAGTGGTATCACCTTTTTAACCCCACAACCGAGAAATTCGTTGCGCTGGCCATTCTCACCCTCGCCTTTGCGCTGATCCTCTACCGGAAGATCAACATCACCTACATCTCCCTGGTCGGCGCCGCCCTGCTGATCGCCACGGGCATCATCGCGCCGGATGCCGCCCTCTGGGACGGCGTGGAATGGAAGGTCCTGACCATCTACTGGGGCTATGGCATGCTCGCCTTCGCCTTCCGGGAATGCCGGCTCCCGGCCTGGCTGGGTGTTTTGATCCTCAAGCACGTGAAGAAGGAAAAATATGTCCTCCTCCTTCTGTGCACGCTGGCCGCCGTTCTCTCCTCCTTCATGGCGAACCCCGTCGTCGTCATCATCCTGGCGCCCCTGTTCATCCACATCGCCGAGAAGCTCAAGTCGAACCTGTTCATTTACCTCGTCGGTCTGGCGATCTCCTCCAACGTCGTCACCACCGTCACGATGGTCGCCGATCCCCCGGCCTTGATTGTCGCCGCCCGAACCGGGATGCAGTTCCTCGATTTCTATTGGTTCCAGGGGAAGGTCGGCCTGGGGACGATCACCGTCTTCGGCGTCATCGCCGCGATGCTGGTCTTGCTCTACCAGTTCCGGACGATGAACAACAGCGTGGAGGGGATCGATGAGGAGGCCGTCGAGATCAAAAGCCATATCCCGATGATCATCTTCATCGTCAGCATCGTTCTCCTGTCGCTCCCTATCATGACCGCCGGGATCCCCCTGGTGAACCAGGGCACCGTCGGGTTCCTCGTGGGTGTCGCCTCCCTGATCTACAACTGGAAAAACGCCAAGGAGATGCACGACGAATTCGACTGGGCCTCCATTTTCTTCCTCGTCGGGATTTTCGTCATCATTGCCACGGTGGAGAAGGTCGGGCTCCTCAAGGACTTCGCCGACTGGATGGCCTCAACGGGCCTCAAGAGTCCGACGGCTTACCTGGCCATTTTCATCTGGCTCTCCGTCCTGCTCTCCTCCTTCATCGACAATGTCCCCTACACGGTCCTGATGATCCCCGTCTGCACTTATGTGGCCACGAACCTGGGGGTCAATCCCTTTGTCTTCTACTTCGGGATGCTCGTGGGGTGCGGCATCGGCGGCAACATCACGCCGGTGGGGGCGACGGCCAACGTCCTGGCCTGCGGGATGCTGGAGAAACGGGGCTACAAGATTGGGCTGGGCAAGTACATGGCGTTGAGCGTGCCGTTTTCCGTGGCGCCGGTGATCGTCGCCCACATCCTGCTCCAGCTCATCTGGCTCTAAACCGCGGCACGGCGTTTTTCAACCTTCGGGGGCCGCGGGTTTTTCCTGCGGCCCCCTCTTTCATGAACAGGTGTGCCGAAAAAAGTGCTGAAAAAAGTGCTTGCATTTTGTTTCCGGATTGTGTAGAAGCATTGCCGAAAGGTATTTTTATGGCAAACGTGAACCGCACGTCGAATCTCTGGTGGTGGCAGAACTCACATAAAGGGAGCGGGGTGCGGGTCTAAGGCGGATCGGGGTTTCATATAAAAAAACACAAGGCCATGGGCGCACAACCCATGGCCTTTTTTTATTTGAAGTTCCGTCACGGGAACAAAAAAAATTAAAACAAACGAATCAAGGGTTAAGGAAATGACCAATCATTCGGAACAGAGGATCCTGATGGGAAACGAGGCGATCGGCCGCGGCCTCGTCGAGGAGGGGTGCACGCTGGCCGCCGCCTATCCGGGAACGCCGGCTTCGGAGATCCTCTCTGCCGTCGTCGCCTTCGCCAAGGAGACGGGCGCGGCGCTCCACACGGAATGGTCGATCAACGAGAAGGTCGCCTGCGAGACGGCGCTCGCCAACAGCATGGCGGGGCGGCGCTCGGCGGTGGCGATGAAGCAGGTGGGGCTGAACGTCGCGGCCGACCCCTTCACCCGCGCGACCTACCTCGGCGTCAAGGGCGGATTCATCCTGATTGCCGCGGACGACCCGGGGCCGCAAAGCTCGCAGACGGAGCAGGACAGCCGGTTGTTCGGCCTCTTCGCCAAGGCGCCGGTCTTCGATCCCTCCTCGCCCCGGGAGGCGCGGGGGATGGTGGCCGAGGCCTTCGCCCTTTCGGAGCAGTACGAGATTCCGGTCATCCTCCGGCCGACGACCCGCGTCTGCCACGCCCGGCAGAACGTCGCCTGCCGCCCGCCGCAGTCCCGGGAGCAAAAGGCACGCTTTGAAAAGAACCCCGGCCGGTGGGTGGCCACCCCGCAGTTCCTCACCGAACTCCACCGCCTCCTGAACGAAAAGCTCGACCGGATCGCCGAGGAGCCGGCCTTTGCCCCCGTCCTCGCGCCCGGCGACGGCTCCCGTCCCCGGACCTGCATCGTTGCCTCCGGCGTCTCCTTTGCCCACGCCCGCGAACTTCTCGACACCCTGGGGCCGGAGGGCAAGATCGACCTCTACCAGGTCCGCCTCGCCTATCCGCTCCACGAGCCGTTCATCGGGGAGATCCGGGGACGCTACGAGAAGGTCCTCGTCCTGGAGGAGACGGACAGCGTGATCGAGATGCAGCTCGCCGACGGCCGGATCAGCGGCCGGAAATCCGGCGACATTCCCCGCCAGGGAGAGCTCACGCCCGACGTCATCGAGGAAGTCCTCCGAAAATTTCTCGGGCTTTCCTCCGTTCCGTCCTTGCCCGCGGCGAAGAAAGGGACCCGCCCGTCGCTCTGCGCGGGGTGCGGCCACCGGGCGGCCTTCTATGCGATCCGCGAGACCTTTCCCGCAGGAATTTTCCCCAGCGACATCGGCTGCTACACCCTGGGGATGAACTTCGGCGCCGTGGACACCTGCCACTGCATGGGCGCCTGCATCGGCCAGGGGGCGGGTTTCTACCACGCCTATGCCGCCGGAGGAAATGATTTCCCGACGATCGTCGTCACGATCGGGGATTCCACCTTCTTCCATGCGGGGATCCCGGGACTCATCAACGCCGTCTTCCAGCGGGCGTGCTTCATCCTCGTCATCCTCGACAACGCGACCACCGCCATGACCGGCCACCAGCCGACGCCCCAGATCGGCGTCCGGGCGGACGGAAGCGCCGGAAGAAAGGTCTTCATCCCCGACCTCGTCCGGGCTTGCGGCGTCCGGCACCTCCGGGAGATCGACCCCTACGACGTCGAGGCCTTCACCGCGGCGCTCAAGGAGGCGGACTCCTTCATCCGGTCGCCGGAGGGCGACATCGCCGTCCTCATCGCCGGGCACCCCTGCATCGTGAACCGGGCGGCGCGCGGGGCGCAAGCGGTTTTCGCGATGAGCGTCACGGACGACTGCGTGGGCTGCCGGGCCTGCATCGACACATTCGAATGTCCGGCCATCCTGTTTGATGAAGGGGAAAACCGGGCCAGGATCGATCAAAACCGCTGCATCGGCTGCGGCGTCTGCGTGCACGTCTGCGCCGCGGGCGCCATCCGGGCGGAAGGGGAAAAACCATGAAACAGCAGATCGTCGTGAGCGGCATCGGCGGCCAGGGGGTCCTCTTCGTGACGCGGATTCTCGCGTAGGCGGCCGTCGAAAAGGGGATGGAGGTGCTGACCTCGGAGACGCACGGGATGGCGATGCGCGTCGAAAAGGGGATGGAGGTGCTGACCTCGGAGACGCACGGGATGGCGATGCGCGGCGGGACGGTGATCTCCCACGTCAAGGTCGGTCCCTTCACGAGTCCGCTCATCCGGACGGGACAGGCCGACATCGGCCTCTTCCTCCACGGGGGAAACCTGGAGGTCCACCGGGGGTTCCTGAAACCGAAGGGGCTGATTTACATCAACCGGGAAAAGAACGGGGACGGAGAGGCGATTGACGCGACAAGGCTCGCCCGGAAGCAGGGGGCGCTTGTCATCGCGAACCTGGTGCTTCTCGGGTTTGCCGTCCGTCAGGGAGGGCTCTTCTGCGACGCGGCAACCGTCGAGGCGGTCCTCCGGCGGATCTCACCGGCCGGACAGCTTGAGACGAACCTGGCGGGGTTCCGCCTGACAGGCTGAAACGCCCGTCTGCGGCGTTTCCCTCATCCTTCGCCGTTCAACGTACCTCAAAGTACGCCTCACGGCTCAGGATATCGGGGGCCTTGCATCCGGACATCCCGTATCCGGTACGGGACAAGCTTTCGAACAGCCTGTAAAGGAACTTTCTCAACAGACTGTAAAGATAGATCCATAAACCTTAAGGAGGCGAAAGATGAAAACAGATGCTTTGTTCAAGACAGTCCTGATGGCCCTGTGTCTGGCTTTTGCGGCCGCACTGGCGCCGGGGCCCGCAACGGCTGCGCCCGTCACGCTCACCTACGCGAACTTCCCGCCGGCCTCGACCTTTCCCTGCGTCCAGATGGAACGGTGGGTCAAGGAGATCGAAAAACGAACGAACGGCCAGGTGAAGATCAACACCTTCCCCGGCGGAACGCTGCTTCCGGCCAAGAACATCTTCGACGGCGTCATCTCCGGGACGGCCGACATCGGGAACTTCGCGATGAGCTACCAGCCGGGGCGCTTCCCCGTCTCGGAGGCGGTGGACCTGCCGCTCAGCCTGCCCAACGCCCGCGTGGCGAGCCTGGTCCTCTATGACCTGATCGACAAGTACAAACCGAAGGAGTTCGAGAAGGTGAAGATCCTGACGCTGTTCACCTGCCCGCCGGCGGATTTCATGACGAGCAAACCCGTCCGGACGCTGAAGGACCTCAAGGGAATGGAACTCCGCGTCTCCGGGACCGGCGCCGACGCCGTCAAATACATGGGCGGCATCCCCATCGCCATGCCCCAGTCCGAAACGCCGGAGGCGATTCAGAAAGGGATCGTCAAGGGGGTTGTCTCGTCGCTCGAGGTCCTCAAGGACATGAACTACGCCGCCTATTGCCCCTTCGCGACGGATACGAATCTCTTCGTCGTCTCCTTCGCCGTCGTCATGAACCGGGAGAAGTGGGACGCGCTGCCGTCCGATGTGAAGAAGGCGATGGACGATCTTCGCGTCGAGCAGGCGGAGTGGACGGGCAAATACGTGGACGACCACGTCGCCGAGGCCCTGACCTGGTCAAAAGAGAAGTACAGCCACGAGGTGATCCAGCTCCCCGCCGCCGACAAGGCGGAGATCCGGAAGCTCGTGAAGCCGATGATCGACGACTACGTGAAAAAGGTGAACGCCCTGGGGCTTCCCGGCGCGGAGATCGTCGCGGAGATCGAAAGGCTGAAGAACAAGCACGACAAAAAGGGGAAATGATGTCCACGCTCGACAAGATTGACGGTTTGCTGGGCCGGATCCTGCTGGCTTTAAGCGGCGCGGCCGTGCTCGCACTCATGCTCCTCGCCACGGGCAACGTGGTCCTCCGGATCTTTCACGCCCCCTACCGGGGGACTTACGAAATCGTCTCCTTCCTGGGGGCGATCGGCGTCGCCTTCGCACTCGCCTCGACGCAGCGGAGAAAGGGGAATATCGTCGTGGACATCCTCTCTTCCCGCTATCCTCTGCCGGTGAAGCGGCTCGTCGATGCGCTCTCCGCAGTGATCAGTGCGATCTTCTTCGGGATTGTCGCCTGGCAGGTTTCCGTCTGGGGGGGTCGGATCATGGCCGCGGGCGAGGTGTCGGAAACGCTCAAGGTTGTCTACCACCCCTTCGTCTTCGGCGTGGCGGCGGGTTTCGGCATCCTCTCGCTGACCTGCCTTCTGGACATCCCCCGGGCGTTCCGGAAGGAGGAGGCGCCATGAGCGGACCGCTTCTGGGCGTCGCCGGGATCGCCGTCATGTTCGCCGCCCTCTTTCTGCTGCGGATTCCGGCGGGTTTCACGATGGCGATCGTCGGTTTCTTCGGCCTCGCTTACGCGACCTCGTTTACGGCGGCCCTGGGGATGATCGGCGGGGAGATGTGGAACATCTTTTCCGGCTACGGCCTCACGGTGATTCCGATGTTTATCCTCGTCGGGGAATTCGTCCACTACGCGGGCTACAACGACAGCCTCTACCACGCGACGAACCGGTGGTTCGGCCATTACCGGGGGGGACTGGCCATCACGACGATCATGGCCTGTGCGGCCTTTTCGGCGATCAGCGGCTCGAACACGGCGACCGCGGCGACAATGAGCACCGTCGCCATTCCGGCGATGAAGAAATACGGTTATCACCCGATCCTGAACGCCGGTTCCGTCGCCGCCGGGGCGACGCTTGGCGTCCTGATCCCGCCCAGCATTATCCTGGTCGTTTACGGCATCTACACAGGGCAGTCGATCGGGAAGCTCTTCTTTGGAAATGTCATTCCCAGCGCCATTGCGACCGTGCTCATCGCGGCGACGGTCTTCGTCATCTGCCGCCGCCATCCCGACTGGGGACCGGCGGCGAAGAAGAGCACCTGGAAGGAGCGGTTTCAGGCCCTTCCCGAGGCGCTCGACATCATCGTCCTGTTCGCGATCATCATGTACGCCCTCTTCACCGGCGTCGTGACGGCGACGGAAGCGGCGGCCCTGAGCTGCACGCTGGGGCTCGCCATCTGCCTTGCCCGGCGGAAGCTCTCCCGGAAGGGATTTCTCGCCGCCGTCGGGGACACGGTCCGGATCTCCTGCATGGTCTTCATGATTATCGCCGGGGCGGTGATCTTCGGGCGGTTCCTGGCCATCACCCGCCTCCCCTTCGAGGCGGCCGGCTGGATCGGTTCCCTCGCCATGCCCAAGGGGTTCCTCCTCGCCCTGATCCTCCTGTGCTACATCGTCGGCGGCTGCATCATGGACGCGCTTGCGTTCCTGCTCGTCTCGCTGCCGATCTTTTACCCGCTCGTCGTGGGCTTAGGCTACGACCCGATCTGGTTCGGCCAGATGATCACGATCGTCACGACCATGGGCGCGATCATGCCCCCCATCGGGATCTGCTGCTACGTCGTCGCGGCGATGGCGAAGGACATTCCGCTGGCCACCGTTTTCCGGGGGGCCCTGTACTACATTCCGGCCTACATCCTGACGCTCATCATCCTCGCGCTGTTCCCCTTCGGGACGGTGCTGATCCTGTCGAACCTCGTCCGCTGACGCCGGCTGTTGAAAAACAGCCGTCTCCGGCGTTCCCCTTATCCTGCGCCGCTCAACGTACCTCAAAGTACGCCTCGCGGCTCAGGATTGCGGGAGCCTTGCATCCGCCCATCCCGTATCAAGTGCGGGACAAGCGTTTAAACAGCCGGGAACAAACGGCGCCCTCCCTCTCTTTTGCTTGCATTTCCGGAGTGCTGTGTTACAAAACCGGGAAGTTCGCCGGTTCCTTTGGATTCCTGCCTTCACGGGAGTGACAAAGGACGGCAAGGTTCGATGGTTTAAGGGGCTGTCATGAAAGTCTGGACGCAGAAAAGTAAAATCCTGATCACCTGTCCCAAGGGGATTCCCCCCTGGCTTGCCGGGGAGGTCCGCGCCCTCGGCTTCCCGGTCCTCGCGGAGGGAGAGGCGGCCGTCGAGACGGAGGGGACCCTCGCCGACACGATGCCCCTGAACCTCCACCTCCGGACGGGCCACCGCGTTCTCTACCTCGCGGCAGCCTTCCCGGCGGCGAATCCCGAAGGCCTCTACCGCGGCCTGCGGGACATCCCGTGGGAAGAGATCCTCCACGAAAGGGGGGAGCACGCCTTCCTTTCGGTCACCTCGACGGTGGACACCCCGTCGATCAACGACGCCCGGTACGTCAACCAGAAGGCGAAGGACGCGATCGTCGATCGGATGCAGGATAAATGCGGCCTGAGGCCCGACTCCGGACCCGACCGGGACCGGGCGGTTGTCCACGTCTTCTGGCGGGGGAGCAAGGTTTCCCTCTACCTCGACACCTCCGGTGAGCCGCTCTCCCGGCGGGGTTACCGGAAGATCCCGCTTTCGGCGCCGATGCAGGAGACGCTCGCCGCCGCGGTCATCCTCGCGACCGGCTGGAACGGACGGAGGGACTTCGTCAATCCGATGTGCGGGAGCGGGACGCTTGCGATCGAGGCCGCGCTTTTCGCCCAGGGAAAGGCGCCGGGCCTTCTCCGGAGCAACTACGGCTTTCTCCATCTGCGGGGGTACGATCCGGCCGCCTGGCGGGCGGTCCGGGCGGCGGCGCACAAGGCTCAAAAGGAGACGGCGGCCAGGATCATTGCCACGGACATGGACCCGAGAGCGGTCGCGGCGGCCAGACAGAACGCGCTGACGGCCGGCGTGGAGGGGCGGATCGAATGTTCCGTTTGCCCCTTCGCCGAGACGCCGATCCCGGAGCGGGGTGGTGCGGTCGTCCTCAATCCCCCCTACGGCGAGCGGACCGGCGACGTTTCGACCTTGGCCGGCCTCTACCGGGAGATCGGGGACTTCTTCAAAAAGCGGTGCGGCGGCGGCCGCGGCTACATTTTCACCGGAAACGCCGCCTTGGCGAAACAGGTCGGCCTCCGGACGAAAAGGCGGATCCCCTTTTACAACGGCGAGATCGAGTGCCGACTTCTGGAGTACGAGCTCTATGAGGGAAGCCGCCGGGATAAGAAGGAACACGGCGGGGCAAAGGCGCAGGCCCTTTGAGAAGTGGCGAAAATTGTTGCCGGATGATAGTATCTTTTCCGTAAGATCTTTGGAAATCGCGATCCCTCTGCGCGCTGGACATTTTTCGACCCTGCGCCTCCTCGCTTCGCTGCAAAGACGAAACTCGCGCTTCGCGCTCAAACAGCCGTCTTTGCAGGCGCTCCGCTGCGCGGGCAGGGGGCCCCGAAAAATCTCCCATGCGCGCTTTCGGGATCCGATTCCCAAGTTACTCAAAACGCTCTCTGTAACGTGATACCCGGACGGGAGGTATGGAGAATGATCACAGAAGGGGTCAAACAAAAAATCCGTGATATCGTGGGACCGGACCATGTCCTGGATTCCGAGCTGACCCGCTTCGGCTATTCCTATGATGCCTCGTTCATCCCTCTTCTGCCGGCGAACAAACCCGATCTGGTCGTGCGGCCGCTGACCACAGAGGAGGTGTCGCGGGTCATGGCCGTCGCCTGCGAGCATGAGATCCCCGTCACGCCGCGAGGCGCAGCGAGCGGCCGCACCGGAGGCAGCATCCCGCTCAAGGGGGGCATTTCCCTCTGCCTCGACCGCATGGTGCGGATCGTCGAACTCGACCTGCGGAACATGATGGTGACGGCGGAGGCCGGGGTTCGCACGATCGACCTCTACAACCACTGCGCCGAAAGAGGGCTCTTCTATCCGCCCGACCCGGCAAGCTGGAAATTTTCCACGGTCGGCGGCAACGTGGCGGAAAACGCCGGGGGGATGAGGGCCGTCAAGTACGGCGTGACGAAGAACTACGTCATGGGGCTGGAGGTCGTGCTGGCCGACGGCGCGATCCTCCGGACCGGCGGCAAGGCAATCAAGAACGTGACCGGCTACGATCTGACGAGCCTCTTCACCGGTTCCGAGGGGACGCTCGGCGTCGTCACCCAGGCCCTGTTCCGGTTGATCCCCATGCCGAAGCGGCGCGGCACCCTGCAGGTGATGTTCCGCACCCTCGACGACGGCTGCCGGACCATCCACACGATGCTTCAGTCGGGCGTCGTCCCGGCGGCGGCGGAGATCATGGACCGGACCTGCCTGGAGGTCGTCGCGCGCCACCTCAAGACGGATCTCGACCCGGAGGTCGGCGCCTGCACCATCATCGAAATCGACGGCGACGACGATGCGGCCCTTGAAACCCAGGCCAACCGCATCGAGGAAGCGGCGAAGCTTTGCGGCGCCCTGGCGTTCCGCACGGCCCGGTCCCAGCAGGAGGCGGACGACATCTGGGCCGTCCGGCGGGGTATCAGTTCCGCCGTCGCTGCCCTCGCGCCCAACCGCATCGGCGAGGACATCTCGGTTCCCCGCGACGCCTTCCCGGAGGTGGTGCGCCGCATCCGGGAGATCTCCGAAAAACAGGGGCTTCCGATCGCCGTATATGGCCACGCCGGCGACGGCAACCTCCACCCCTCCATCCTGTGCGACCTGGGCAAACCGGGCGAGGCGGAGCGGGTCCATCGGGCGGTCGACGATATCTTTGCCGCGGCCCTGGAGGTCGGCGGGACCCTCTCCGGCGAGCATGGCATCGGCATCACCAAGCGGCCCTACATCGCGGGCGCCCTGGGGGATATCGGCGTCCGGACCCTCAAGGCCGTCAAGGCGGCCCTCGACCCGAAGGGGATACTGAACCCGGGGAAGATATGGTGAGCGCGCGTGTTCCGGGGACACGTTCCGATCCCTTCGGGCTTCCGGAACATCTCCCCGACGCCTCTTCGCGCGCGCCTTGTCTGCGGATTTTTTGCGAAGCCGTCCGGTGATCAGGATTTTTTGGAAAATTTTTCGGTAAGACAAACTGATGAAATGAAGGCGTTCCATGGATAATATAAAAGGTCATGATCTGCTCCGGGAGGCCGGAAACAGGGTCAGCCGCTGCGACCGGTGCGGCGCGTGCCTGCCGGTCTGCCCCCTCTTCGGGGTGAAGGGCGTCGAGGCGACGAGCGCCCGGGGGAAAAACGCGATTGCCCGGGCCTTGGCCGACGGAGGCATCGAGCCGACGCGGGAGGCGCTCGACGTCGTCAATTTCTGCCTGTTGTGCAGGGCCTGCGTCGATACCTGTCCGGCGAAGGTTCCGACCGACGATGCGATGGTCGACGTCCGCCAGCACCTGACGGATCTGACCGGCGGGGCCAGTGTGAAATACAAGATCGTCGGCGGTGTCCTGAAGAGGCCGGGTATTGTCAAGGCTGCCTCTGCGGCGTTGTCGATCCTGCGCCGGTCCGGTCTCAACCGCCTGTTTCCCTACGGCATGGCGCCGGAAGAGTACACCCGGGCCCATTTTCTCACCGCGTTTGCGGGGCCCGCGGCCCTTGGCCGGCAGGCGCCGCCCTCCGGCGTGACCGTGACCGGTAAGACAAAAGTGGCCTATTTCCGGGGCTGCGGGATGGAGATGATGTTTCCGGAGGCCGCCGCCCAGACCCGCAAGATCCTGCGGGGCACCACCCATCTCCGGGAGCCGGGGAACGTCTGCTGCGGCCTGCCCCATCTTGCCCACGGCCTGCGCGAAGGATTCCTTTCCTTGGCCCGGCAGAATATTCGGCTTTTCGAGGAAGCCGATGTCGTCATCAGCGACTGCGCGAGCTGCGGCGCCACCCTGAAGCACTTGGCCTCGTTTTTTGCGGACGATCCGGCGTGGCGGGACCGCGCGGTGGCCTTCAGCGGCAAGGTGATGGATCTGACGGAATATCTAATAAATGTAGGTTACACGCCGCGGCAGAAGACGGACACCGTCTTCACCTATCACGATCCTTGCCATCTGGTGCGGGGCCAAGGGATCACGAGGCCGCCGCGGGAGCTTCTGAAGGCGGCGGGAAGCTTTGTCGAGATGAAAGAGGCCGACGTGTGCTGCGGGGGCGCCGGGTCTTTCCATGTCGATTATCCCGATGCGGCGGCGCAGATCCTGGAGAAGAAGCGGCTCAACATTGAAAAGACGGGGGCGGCGGTTGTCGTGACCGGCTGTCCCGGCTGCCTGATCCAGCTTGCAAAGGCGGCAAAGGCCTCCGGCGGCAAATTCAAGGCCATGCACCTCAGCCAGGTCATCTGAGACGGGTACCTCTGATTATAATTCCGAGAAAACGATACAAGGCCATATCCAACAAGTACCTCCAGAAACACGGCGGATGAGGAGTTTGCACCACAACAGTTCAGTTGAGTGCATTGACATCGGTTTGCAATGTGCGCTGTCTTTGTGAATGCGTTAATTGACTGGCTCATTGAATGCGGGTTGAAAGATGCACGGCTCGGACCGCACATTTTGGGTTCATGCGGATTACCGACAACTTCCTGTAAGTCATATACGCATGATTTTCTTTTCATTACGGATTCGAAGTATAATCGTCAATGTCTTGCAAACAGATGTCGTCTATAAAATATTTTGCACGACATGACTCCGCCTTCCGACGACAGGCTGGACGGAATGTTCTTGACACTGCCCGATGGCGGAAAAGACCTGCAGGAGCCGGGAATTGAAACCTGGAACGGTCAGAAGTGGCTGCGCCTCGGCAGTTACCTCTATCGCCCCCTGTCAGGCATTTCACTCCTTGCTTCGGGACCGTCCACAATTTCCATCCCGTATAATCGTGATGGAGGGGAATATGGACTGGCTCCCCCGGGTACCGGTCATTTGCTCATAATCTTCGGTTGCCATCTCCATTCTGGCAACTCCACATTCCATGCGTTTATTTTTTATTTCCATGTCCGTTATTATTTCTTGCAAAACACCTGTGGCTTGTGGTAGAGGAGTATCAGATATACCATATCTTGTATCTGTTATCCTTTGGCAACGTGCAAGATATCGGTGCTGGATGTCTTAACCGGGCTGCAGAACATATAAGGAGAGAGGTACGCATCAACCGGGTAAACCAGAACAGGATTGGTGACCAATTATGAGTAAATTATTTCTTGATATTTTAGGCAATAAAGAACTTGTCGATGGTTACCAAATTGAAGATTCCATAGCCCAAAAATACAATTTGAAACCCGGTACTATATGTCCGTTTACGCACTTAAGTGTGGAAACTTTATCTCCTGAGACAGTTCGCAAGGCAGAAGAAGCTGAGCGTCTGAAGGAAATAAAACAGCAAAAACAAGCTCTCAGAAAAGAAAACCCTTCTGCTGTTGACAGCAAGATTTCAGGATATGTTGTTGACAGAAAAGCACCGACAAAGCGTATTAACCATCCTGGTGAGTCTCACGATTTCGCACGCAGGAGGGCACGGTCAGGCCGGGGCCCGGTGAGGCGGAATCTCATATTGGAAAGGGAGGAGGTTCGTATGGAAACAGCGAAGAAGGTTCCAGCAAAACCAGCGAAGGTCGCGGCAAAGGCCCCTGCCAAAAAAACAAAGGCCCCCGTGAAGGCTCCGGCAAAAGCGGCGGCGAAACCGGCCAAAGCCAAGGCAAAAGCGGTCGCTAAAAAACCGGCCAAAGCCAAGGCAAAAGTGGTCGCTAAAAAACCGGCCAAAGCCAAAGCAAAAGCGGTCGCTAAAAAACCGGCAGCCAAGAAACCGGCCAAAGCGAAGAAATGATTTCCTGACCCCCGCAGAAAAACGTCCGCCGGGAACCAAGACACACTATCAGGTTCCCGGCGGATATAACCCAAGCGGGTGCGGAAAGGAAGTTCTTATTAATGGCCGGGGGGATACAAAGAAATCTCGAGTACACACTGGATGATCGTGTCGCTCTCGTCACCATGCGAGGCGGGGACAACCTGATCAATCCGGAGTTCACCCAGGAATGTCTATACAGCCTCGATGTCGTTGAGAAGGAAACCGGCGCACGGGTCCTGATCTTTCACTCCGCACATCCCAAGACCTTCAGTCTCGGCATCGACGTTGAATAGGCGCCAAGGTGATAGAAGAAGGGAACAAGGACCATCTCAGACGGTTCTTCCTTGACCTGAACACTCTTTTCCTCAGAATCCTGCTCTATCCAATGCCGACAATCGCAGCGATCAACGGTCATATATGCGGCGTGTGCGTGGTATTTGGCTGCTGCTTCGACTTTAGGTTCATGCGGTCCGACCGCGGATATCGACCGTCGCCAGGCACCCCCGGACGCCGTGAGTACGGTCAAAACCTTGAGGGGCGGTCCGGCTGGGCGCCAAGTTCGCTATCCCCGTCAACCGCCCTTTCCCGACCGAGCAAACCATGACCCCTCTTTCCCTCCTCTTCATCATTTCCTTTCTGGTGTTTGTCGATGTCAGGATCCTGACGCCGGTATTGCCGTCCATCTCGGATTCACTCGGCTCTTCGCCCGGCACGGTCGGTCTCGCCATGACGACCTATTCCTTCGCCTATGGCCTGGGACAGCTCGTCTTCGGCCCGCTCTCCGACCGGACGGGGCGCATCGCGGTGGTGCGGGCAGCGAGCATCGGATTCAGCCTCTTTACGATCCTCTCCGCCCTCACGACGACGGCCTGGCAGTTCATCGGCGCCCGTCTGCTGGTCGGAGCCTTCGCCGGCGGCCCGCGGAAAGGCCTTCTCTCTGTTCGCCTTCACGCTGTTTTCGGGGATCGCGACCGGCAGTGCCTTATTTGGAAGGCTGGTGGACGCGGGGCGCTACGAAATAATCTTCGTCATCGCCGGTATCGGCCTGATCACCATCGGCCTTGCGACAACCCTCTCTCCGCCGCGCAGCGTGAACGGATCGGAGACTTCTTAATCGTCCGGCATGGCAAAGCGAGCTGGGCTATGCGCCGCCTGGACCCCGAGGCAGGGTTGATAATGCTGAGTTGGGAATAGGGGGGGGAATCGATCCCGCTTCGCTTGTCGTCGGGACCGCCGGAATCCTGCCGGGGTTCAAAATATTTCAGATATCGTCAGTTTCACTCCCAGGCGAAGGGCTTCTCCCGCGCGAAATCCGGGTTGAGCGCCCGGTCGTCGACTTCCTGGGTGTAGAGCTCCTCGAAGCCCAGGTCGAGCGCGGCGTTGACCACCCGCTCGTACTCCTCCCGCGTCACCCGCCGCCCGAGGAGGGGATGGCGCTGTACGGCCGGGATCGGCGTGTACTGGGACATCAGGCTCAGGTGGATAAACGGGGAGACCTCCCGGATCAGCTTCAGCGCAGCGAGGCTGTTGTCCATCCTCCCCGGCAGGACGAGGTGGCGGACGAGGATCCCCTGCCGGGCGACGCCCTCCTCGATATCGAGGTCGTCGCCGACCTGGCGGACCATCTCCCGGAGGGAGCTCAGGGCGTGGCGCGGGTAGTCCGGCACGCCGGAATAACTCTTCCCCGCCTCATCCAGACCGTATTTGAAGTCTGGCAGATAAATCCCGACCATCCCGTCGATCCGGCGGAGGATCTCTTTCCGCTCGTAACCGCCGCAGTTGAAGACAAAAGGGACGCGCAGGCCCCGTTCCCGGGCGATCCGGAGCGCCTCCATGATCCCGCTCAGGTGGGGGGTCGGCGTGACCGGTTCGACATTGTGGCATCCCCGGACCTCGAGATCGAGCATGATCCCGGCCAGCTCTTCGGCGGTGACCGGCCTTCCCGCCGGGGAATGGCTGATCTGGTCATTCTGGCAGTAGATGCACCGGAGGTTGCAGGAGGAGAAGAAAATCGTCCCCGCGCCTCGGCTTCCGGAGAGCGGCGGCTCCTCGCCGTAATGGGGAAGTGCGGTGCTGATGACCATCCGGGCGTCGAGACGGCAGAACCCCTTAACGCCAGCGATCCGGTCAACCCGGCACATCCGCGGGCAGAGAACGCAGCGCTTCAGGATCTTCTTCAGAGACTCGATCCGGCGGGCGACAGCCGCACCTTGCATGCAAAAAGCCCTCCCGGCACAGCAGCTTCGATACCTGAATTTCTCCGTATATGGTCGAAGTTGTCATTCTTGTGCAGTCGGTAATCCAGTCATTTCAATATATTCTGGATTTCCGCTTTCACGGGAATGACAAAGTGGGGACATTTTTCGAGGTCTCCTCTCCGGCGCGAAGCCGTCAGATCCTTTCCACCGCATCCTTCAGGCGGCCGCTCGCGATCATCTCCAGAAACTCCTCGCCGAGCGGGGCGGCCAATTCGACCGTCCGCAGCCAGTTCGCGATCCGCCTTGCCGGATCGTCGATGAAGGTCTCGAAGTCGCCGCGGTCCGGGATCCTGCCATCCGGGAGACTCTCCACAAAACTCTCCGACGGATAGATCATGATGACGGAGTCGAGAAACGCCTCCGGCGGCCTGCGCTTTTTGAACTTTTTGTCCATCCAGCCGGGGATGATCCGCTCCTGGTGGTGAAAAAAGAGGGTCAACCCGCCGCTTCGCGTCCGGTAATCCTGGTTGATGTGATAGTCGATCAGCCC
>JAPLJW010000333.1 GCA_026388365.1 Deltaproteobacteria bacterium
AGGAGGAGATCCTGGCCTGGCTTCGCGGGAAATGAGGGCATTCAGCACCGGCTTTCCTCACGGGAGTGGGGCGGAGTGAGTGAGGGCTTCCCGCGATTCCCTCCCGCCCGGAGCGGGAAGATGATCTTCGGTGCAGATGTCTTATTCTGAAGGAGGAAATCATGACTGATGGAATTACCAAACGGCTCTCGTTTCTGGACCGTTACCTGACGCTCTGGATCTTCCTTGCGATGGGTGCGGGTGTGTTGTTGGGTTACTTCGCGCCGGGCGTCGGCGACTGGATCGGTTCCCTCCGTCCCGAGGGAACGCAGACCAGCATTCCGATTGCCGTAGGTCTCATCCTGATGATGTACCCCCCGCTCGCCAAGGTGAAGTATGAGGAGTTGGGAGATGTCTTCCGCGACTTCAAGGTGCTGGGGCTGAGCCTCGTCCAGAACTGGATCATCGGGCCGATCCTCATGTTCGTGCTGGCGGTCCTGTTTCTGCATAACCAGCCGGAGTTCATGATCGGCCTGATCATGATCGGCCTCGCCCGCTGCATTGCGATGGTGATCGTCTGGAACGATCTGGCCCAGGGCGATTGCGAGTACTGCGCGGGGCTCGTCGCCTTTAACGCGATCTTCCAGGTCCTCTTTTATAGCGTTTACGCCTGGCTATTCATCACCATCCTTCCGCCTCTGATCGGCCTATCCGTGGCCGTGGTGCAGATCACGATCGGCCAGATCGCCGAGAGCGTTTTCATCTACCTGGGCATTCCGTTTCTGGCCGGGATGATCACCCGTTTTGTCCTCGTCAAGATGCGCGGGAAAGAGTGGTACCATGAAACGTTCATCCCCCGAATTTCTCCGATCACGCTGGTGGCGCTTCTCTTCACGATCGTGGTCATGTTCTCGATGCAGGGCAAAAAGATTATCGAACAGCCGGGCGACGTGCTCTTGATTGCCGTGCCGCTGCTGATTTATTTCATCGTGATGTTTCTGGTGAGTTTCTGGATGAGCGCCAAAGCGGATGCCGATTACGGCAAGTCGGCCACGCTCTCCTTCACCGCCGCCAGCAACAATTTTGAGCTGGCCATCGCGGTGGCCGTCGGCGTATTCGGGATCAACCACGGGGCGGCGTTTGCGGCGGTGATCGGCCCGCTGGTGGAGGTTCCCGTGTTGATCAGCCTGGTCAACGTCGCGCTCCGGTTCAAAAGAAAATATTTCGCGGTAAAATGATTGGAAAAATCAAGCGAAGGTTTTACTTCTCATCAACGAAAACAAGGAGATTATGGAATTGAAACGAAAAGCAATGATGATATTCGTCGGTCTGATCTGCGCGGCGATCCTTCTGCTGTCCGTTGCAGGGATTGCCGCCGCACCGGAGGTCCCCGTCAAGGGAATGGTCACGATGGTCGATCTGGGCGCCACAGCATGTATTCCCTGCAAATTGATGGCGCCGATCTTGGTGAAGATGGAAAAGCAGTATGCCGGAAGGGCGGCCATCGTTTTTTTCGATGTCTGGAAGGACCAAGCGCCGGCCAAGCGCTTCGGCATTCGGACCATCCCCACTCAGATCTTCTTCGACAAAGACGGGAAGGAGGTCTACCGGCACGAGGGGATGCTGAACGAGGAGGAGATCGTCCGCCGGCTCAGTGACATGGGCGTAAAATAGAAAGGACAACCATGCTGACGCAATTTTTTTTCACCATCAACGACTGGATTACGGGTGCGACCTACCTGGCGGGGCTGGGCTGCTTTTTGTGGGGGATGGTCAGCGTCCTGTTGAGCCCCTGCCATCTGGCCTCCATCCCGCTGGTCGTGGCCTACGTGGCCGGTCAGGAGAAGGTTTTAAAACCCCGGCAGGCCGCCCATTACGCCATCCTTTTTACCGCGGGACTGTTCATCACGATCGCCGTCATCGGCATTATCTGCGCGCTCCTGGGACGGATGCTCGGGGATGTGGGAAGCACCTGGCAGATCGTTGTCGGCCTGGTTCTGATCTGGGTCGCCCTGGGGATGCTGGGGGTGGAGAAGTGCAACCTCTCCGGCAGCCGGCTGCACCGGCTGAACGTCAAGGGCCTTCGCGGCGCGTTCCTCCTGGGGCTGGCCTACGGGGTCCTGTCCGGCTCCTGCACCTTCGGCTTCATCGCCCCGATCCTGGCGATCATTACGGTTCAGCAGAAGGTGTTGACCGGGGTTCTGCTGATCCTGCTCTTTGCCCTGGGCCACTGCCTCCCCATCATGATCGCCGGCAGCTCCACGGCGGCGGTCCGACACCTGACCGAGAGCGAGACCTGGATCGGATCGGGGGGCTGGTTCCGGAAGGGCGCCGGGGTCGTCATCGGCCTGTTGGGGATCTATTTCATCGGCAGTCCCTTTTTGATTGGGTGAATTTAACGGCGCTCGGTTTCCGGAAATGAAAGAAAAGGTAGCCTGTGCCATGACAGGGGCTTCATGAGCGAAAAGCGGCATGGTACAGAATCGGTATTCTAATATGGCATTACAGAAAAACAGGATACTTCCTGCAGAGGGTTAAAATGAAACGGTTTCTTCTTCCATTCGTGTTGTTTTTTCTGGCCAGCATCTCCTTTCCTTTGGCCTCTTTTGCCGAGGGCAACAGGACCGTCACCCTCCTTTTCACCGGCTCCGTAAAGGGGACCATTGATCCTTGTCCTTCCTGAGGCAACAACAGCTCGGGCGGTCTGGCCCGGCGCGCACAGATGATAGAATCTATCCGGAAAGGCGAATCATCAGTCTTGCTTCTGGATTGCGGGGCAGTTTTCGGCCATAGTAAAGATACGGTCGAATTACATTTGAAGGCCATGGAACGGATGGGATACGATGCCCTGAACCTCGGAATTCCGGAGTTCGTTTTTGGAAAGGAATTCCTCGAGCATACACGTTCCTCTGTCTCCTTTCCCTATATTGCATCAAATCTGTTTTATCGCGGCAGCAGGCTCCCCTGGACCCGGGAGTATATCATCAAGGAGGTGGGCGGCATCAAAGTAGCCATTCTCGGCGTTTTAAATCCCGATGGCCTCACTCAAATTAATCAGAATCTCGTGAAAGGGTTAGAGGTCATACCCGCTGAGACCGCCCTCAAAAGGCTGCTGCCCGAGGTGAGGGGGAAAGCCGATCTGGTCATTCTCCTGTCCCGATTCGATGTAAACGGGACTATTGCGCTGGTAAAAGCCACAAAAGGAGTGGATGTGGCCATTTCGTCCGGAAGCGATGAGATATATTTTGCAAAGGAACCCGAGAACACCGTCATCCTCCAGACAGGGTCCCTTGGAGAAACACTGGGATTACTGAAGATCACCCTCGATGAAAAGCGGGCGCTCAGCGTGAGCGAAAGAAGACATGTCCGGTTGGATCGTTCCGTTCCCGGCAATGGGGAGATCGAGAGGCTCATTGAAAAGTTTAAAAATGATCAGGCAAAAAAAGCTGCAGACCTGGCCAAGAAAGAAATGGAGAAAATACAGGAGGGGCTGAAATTGAGTCCGAAGGAATTCATGGAGCTTCTCCAAAAAGAACAGCAATCCCCGCAATACAGATAAAGGAGAAACAGGATGAGAAGAAATGGACAAATGCCCTGGACGGCAACAGTCCTGTGCCTGTTGATATTGATCCTGTCGGCGGGGTGCGGATGGGCGGAAGAACGAAATCCCCCGTTCCCGTCTTTCGGCTCGGGACCCGTAGAGGTACGATTGTATTCGGACTATTTTTGTCCTCCCTGCCAGAAAACGGAGCCTCACCTGGAACCGATTCTGAAGGATCTGATGAAGAGAAAGATCATCCGATTGATCCTGGTGGATTTTCCCATGCACGAGGAATCAGCCCTGTATACCCGGTATTTCCTATATTCCCTGAATAGCAGAAACGATGCCGATTATGGACTTCGCGTGAGGAGGGTCCTCTTCAATGCGGCGACCGGGAATGATATCTTGACGGCGAAAAAGATCGAGGAACTCTTCAGGAAAAATAAAATACCCTATACGGTCTTCGACCCCAAACCCGTCTTCGAACGATTCAAAGCCCTGATCAAAGAGGATCATATCAACAGTACGCCGAGGTGCGTTATCATTAAAGCTGGTAAGAAGGAAACCTTGGTCGGGGGGATGGACATCTACACTGCCCTGAAGGCACTTCAATGAATCGAGATCTTCCGAGAGTGAGACCGGTGGGAAAAAAGGTAATATTATAGGGGTTAAAATGAAACGGTTTATCTTTCCGTTAGTGTTGTCTCTAATGTTCGGCATCCCCTTGCCTCTGGCCTCTTTTGCCGAGGGCAACAGGACCGTCACCATCCTTTATACCGGCTCTGTAAAAGGGACCATCGATCCGTGCATTGCCTGCGCCTGCGATCAAAACGGCTCGGGCGGTCTATCCCGGCGTGCACAGATGATAGAATCCATCCGGAAAGACGACCCATCAGTCCTGCTCCTGGATTGTGGGGCAGTTTTCGATGATCAAAAAGATACGGCCGAATTACATTTGCAGGCAATGGAACTGATGGGATACGACGCCTTAAACCTTGGCAGTCCGGAGTTCCTTTTTGGAAGGGAATTCCTTGAGCATACACGTTCCTCTGTCTCCTTCCCCTATATTGCATCCAATCTGCTTTATCGCGACAGCAAGCTCCCCTGGACCCGGGAATACATCATCAAGGAGGTAGGCGGCATAAAAGTAGCCGTTCTCGGTGTTTTAGATCCGGATGGATTCGCGCAACTCCCTGATCAGGAACAGCTGAAAGGGTTGGAGGTCATACCCCCTGAGGCCGCCCTGAACAGGCTGCTGCCCGAGGTGAGGAGGAAAGCCGATCTGGTCATTCTCCTATCCCAATTCGGCGCAGAGAAGACCCTTGCGCTGGTAAAGGCCGTAAAAGGAGTTGACGTGGCCATTTCGTCCGGAAGCGATGACCAATTTGCTGAAAAGGCGCCCGAGAACACCGTCCTCCTGCATACCTTGTACCTTGGAAGGACAATGGGCTTGGTAAAGATCGCCCTCGATGAAAAGCGGGCACTCAGTGTGAGCGAAAGAAGAGATGTCTCGTTGGACAGTTCCGTTCCGGGCAATGGGGAGATCGAGAGGCTCGTTGAAAAGCATAACAAGGCCCAGGTAGCAAAAAAGGAGAAAGCGCAAAAGGAACTGCAAAAGAAACTGATGGAGGGGCTGCAATTGAGTCCGCAGGAATTCATGGAGCGTTACCGGAAAGAACAAACCGAAAAGATAAAAGGAGCGGTACGGTGAAAAGCAATCGACGAACGCTATTGGCGGCAGTGTGCTGCCTGATGTTGATCCTGTGATCCTGTCGGCAGGGTGTGCTGCTTTGTCTTCCATAACGGTAAAGCAGGAGACACACGATGAAAGGGTAAAAATTTTCATGCAGGCCCAGATCGACGGAAATTTGTAATTACTCGGGTCGATTTCAGACAGGATATGCAGGATGAAGAGGGAGATAAACAGGCATGGAATACAACCACCAACATGAGCAGCCGGCTTCGCTGAAAAATCTGATCTTCGCCATCTTGATCAACGGCGGGATCGTGGCCCTCGAGACGGTGTTCGGTCTGATGATTCAGAGCATGGCACTGATCTCGGACGCCGTCCACAACTTGAGCGACATCCTCCACATGCTATTCAGCTACTGGGCGGAGAAGGTCGCCCGCCGTCCTGCGAATGAGCGGAAAACCTACGGTTATCGGAAAATCGAGTTTATCGCCGCCTTCGTCAACAGCATCGGTCTGTCCGTCGTGATCGCCTTCGTTTTCTGGGAGACCCTCAAACGATTCTCGGCGCCGGCGGAAGTCCCCGGCCAGGTGATGCTCTGGGTCGCCGTCGTGGCCTTCGTCGGGAACGGGGCGGCCACGCTCCTGCTGCAGAAGATCTCGGTGCGGAATATCAACATGAAAAGCGCCTGGCTCCATTCGCTCCAGGACTCCCTGTTCTCCCTCGGGGTGATCGTCGGCGCTATGCTGATCATGTTCTTCGGCTGGCGTCTCGTCGATCCCCTCCTCTCCCTGGCGATCTGCCTGGTCATCGCCCGTGAGATCTACAGGATCGTCCGGCAGGCGGTCAATTCGCTTCTGGACGCCGTACCGCCCGGCATTGATTTCCTTCAGGTCAAGAATGACCTGCTTGCGATCCCAGCCGTGGCGGAGGTCAATGATCTCCACATCTGGGAGACCGGTTCCGAGCAGAAGCTGCTCTCCGCCCATCTGATTTCAGGAGAGGATCCACCCGACCATGAAGCGATTATCCGCGCAGTCCAGGAGATGCTGCTAAGCAAGTACGGGATCAACCACACGACACTCCAGATCCTACCTGCGTCGGCCGGTGCGATGGAGCACTGCAGTCACTGCAATTGAGAGAAGGAGGGAAAAAAGATGATATTGAAAAGGGTGTTTGCGTTCGGTTTGCTCACGATGATCCTGACCGGATTGATCGTTACGAAGGGAGGATGGGCCGAAGAAAAGGGTCTGCCGTTCCCCTCTTACGGTTCGGGGCCTGTAGAGGTGCGGCTCTATACCGATTATTTCTGTCCGCCCTGCCGGGCGATGGAACCCACCGTGGAACCGCTTCTGAAGGACCTGCTCAAGAAAAATGCGATCCGCCTGACCCTGGTGGACGTCCCCTACAACCAGCTAACGCCGCTTTACGCCCGGAATTTTCTCTACGCCATCAAGGAGAACAATGACTTGGAGCATGCCTTGCAGGTTCGGAACATCCTCCAGAACGCCTCAGCCGGCAAGGATATCACGACGCAGGAACGGATCGAGGCGCTCTTCAAGGGAAATGGGGTCGCCTTCAGCGTCTGGGACCCGAAGCCCGTCTTCGACCGCTACAACGCCCTGATCAAGGAGGACAACATCGCCGCAACGCCCACCTGCGTCATCATCAAGAACGGCCAGAAGAAGGCGTTCGTCGGGGGGCAGGAGATCATAGACGCCATCAGGTCATTGCCTTGAAACGACATACACGGGGAGAGATCCCCGTGGGAGAAAAGGATAAAATATACTGCTTAACAAAAGCCTGCGTGTTCAAGACACGGCACATTTAAGGTAGTGCAGAAAAACAGGATAGGTCTTACAGAGGTTAAAATATAACGGGAGGTTCAATGAAACGGTTTATTCTTCCATTACTATTTTTTTCTTGTTGGGCATCTTGTTCCCGATTGCCGCTTATGCCGAGGGCAACAGGAGCATCACAATCCTTTACACCGGTTTTGTAATGGGGAACGTTGATCCGTGCGCCTCCTGAGGTCGCAACGAATTGGGCGGTCTGGCCCGGCGCGCACACATGATAGAATCCATCCGGAAGGAGGAACAAGCCGTCCTGCTTCTGGATTGCGGGGCTGTTTTCAATAATCAAACAGATAATGCCGAATTGCATTTGAAGGCCATGGAATGGATGAGATACGACGCCCTGAACCTGGGAATCCCGGAGCTTTCTTTTGGAAAGGCATTTCTCGAGCGCACCCAATCTCAGGTCTCCTTTCCCTATATTGCATCCAATCTGCTTTATGGCGGCAGCAGACCTTCCTGGATTCGGGAGTACGTCATCAAGGAGGTAGGGGGCATCAAGGTGGCCATCCTGGGCATTCTCGATCCGAATGACCTCCTGCAAATACCCGGCTGGGATGATGTAAAAGGATTCGAAATTACATCCCCCGAAGCCGTCCTGAAGAGGCTGCTGCCTGAGGTTAGGGGGAAGGCCGATCTGGTCATCCTGTTGTCTCAATTGTACGAAGCAAAAACCCGTGCGCTGATGGGAGCTGTCCGGGGAATTGACGCGGCCATTTTCTCCAAAAGGGATTATCGGGTAAAGCCATCAGAAGAAAACGTTATCCTCCTCCGAGCAGAATCCGAGGGAATGGCGCTGGGACGGGTGACGGTCACGCTCGACGATAAGCGAGTGCCCCAAGTGGTTAATAGAAGAAGTGTTCAACTGGGTGACTCGGTTCCCGACAACGTAGAGATCTTAGGGCTCGTTGAGGCGTATAAAAAGGAGCAGGAAATCAAAGAGGAGAAAAGGAAAAAGGATCTGATGGAGGGGCTGCAATTGACCCCTGATGAATTCATGGAGCGTTACCGGAAAAAACAAAACGAACGGAATAAAAGGGATCTGTCTTACAAAGAACGGTTTTGGGCGATTGGAAACCCTGATTTTATCACTGATTCAAAAGAACCGAAGTTGCGTATGAGGATCATGGACGCATCCTGCAATAATCACGGCCAACTGTTTTCAAGGATCGGGGAATTTTCCCAATCTCTGAAAAGGAGGCCACAATGTCCGTAATTACGATTTCCAAACAACGCGGAAGCTTGGGCACGAAGATCGCCCAAGAGGTGGCGGAAAAATTGAACTATGAATATGTGGACAAAGAGAAAATAGGCCATATTTTGGCGAATTCCGGCTTTGGTGAAATAGAGGTGGAAAAGTTCGATGAAAAAAACCCTCCTTTCTGGGACTCCCTTGCTCTCCAGAGGGATATTTTTCTTCATGCGATTCGGGCAGCGATCTATGATTTTGCCCGAAAAGGCAAAGTCGTCATCGTCGGACGTGGAGGGCAGGTTTTGCTTAGAAACCTACCGGGAACCCTGCATGTAAGAATTTTTGCGCCCTTTGACCTTCGCGTGAAACGCCTGGTGTCGAGCCAAGGGGTTGATGAAAAATACGCGGTCCCAATACTCCGGCAGAGTGATCAGGATTCCGCCGGCTATATCCAATCTTCCCTCCATGCCGATTGGAATGATGTCAGCCTCTATGACCTGCTGATCAACACCCAAAATCTATCGCAGGCTACTGCGGTGAAATTGATTATTGACTCCGTTCATTCCCGAGAAATGCAGGAAGGAGTCGAAAAAGGTAAGGAAAAACTGGCAGAGCTTGCTTTGGTTGAAAAAGTTGAGGCGAAACTGCAACCGATACTCGGATCAGGTCTTCATCAACTGGAGATACGGGCGGAGAAGGGAGTCGTATTTTTAAAGGGAACGGTGCTGTCTCCCAAGCCTCTTTCTTCCGAGCTTAAAGATGAGTGCGAACGGGCGGTGACTGCCCTGGAAGGGGTTGAGCGTGTGGAGATCCATGTTTTGTGGCTAAATTCCAAGGGAGGATTCGAATTTTACGATGCCCCCAGCCTGAAAAAATTTCCAGCCAAATGAAAACAAAAGGGAATTTGAGAATCGTCCTGTTAAAGAAAGATCCGACAAATATGCCAAGGGTGTTATTGTAATTTCATAATGAAATCGGCAGTCGCAGACATCCACTCACCCGGCGCCAATACAATAGGGGCGAAAAGATGGCATCTCAAACCGTCAATCGTTCACCAAAGTGGGTTATCTCCGCGCGGGGAGTTTCACTATAACGGATGGAGGGAACAACCATGACACGTGATCGCTTTCTTTTAAAAACCGTTAACATTGTTCTTCCGATCATCGGGGGCGGCTTAATGATCTTTTACAATGTCTGCGACACCTCCTGCTCCTCCCTTCAGGGGACGTTTTTGGGCCTGGACCTGAAGGTGATCGGTATCCTTTTCATGGCTGTCCTTCTGGCGTTGACCCTGCCGCCGGCATCCCGTTGGGCCGCATCCGTCCGTCACCTGCGAACGATGCTGCTCTCCGGCGCCCTGGGCGGGGAAGCCCTCCTCGTCCGGTTCCAGATCGTCAATGACACCTTTTGCCCCTTCTGTCTGGCGTTCGGTTCGTGCATCCTGATCCTGTTCGTAGCGAACTTCAAGAAGATGAACCGATATCTGGCTCTGAGCGCCTTTCTGGCAGGAATTGCAGCTTTTGCCTTGTTCTTCAAAGGGTCCATCCTGCCGCTCTACATGTGATATCTCCCTTGTCGGTCCCCGCGATTCGATGCGTCAAATCGCGATGCCTAGGGTTCCGGTCAGCAGCAGCTTTGCCAACATTATTGTGCCAACATTATTGTTGACAAGTTGTCGTGGATGGTCTATACGGCCGCCGGAACATTGTGGATGTTTAGTATATATTTGGAGCGATATCCGTGATTTACTTATTCTTCACCCCGTTAATATGAGGCACTGACAGAGGACCCGGGCGGTCCTCCGGAAAACGCCGTCCTGCCGTCTCTCCCCCCTGACCGATTAGCCCCCTGAGGGTCATGCCGCGGAGATTACGGCATGGCGCAATCAGGAGGCGACATTGGTCAACCCGTATTCAATAAATTCAACTTATTTCAAAAAGCTCGGGAATATTTTCTATCAGAGACTGATCCATCCCCGGCCCTGCCGGATCGTCCGTATTGCCTTAGTAGCCCTCTTCATTTACGGAGGCGTGATCAAGCTCGTCAATTCAACGGGACATGGTCGGCATCGGGGTGGTTGCGCCTTGTCTCGGCTTATCCCGGCGGGTCCGGGAATATCACGAAAATCCATAGAAGGAGGTATTCAATGAACGGAATCAAAAACATCTTTGCGGGGCGTTGGGGCATCATCGGCGTCGGAATTATTATCGGAATTTTAGCGCCGCTTTTGCAGAAATGGGGAAACCCCGGCAACATGGGGGTCTGTGTGGCCTGTTTCGAACGGGACATCGCCGGCGCCCTCGGCCTTCACCGGGCCGACGTGGTGCAGTTCATCCGCCCCGAAATCATCGGCTTTGTCCTCGGATCGTTGGTTGCCGCTTACCTGTTCAAGGAATATCGCCCCCGTCTCGGCTCCGCGCCGATCGTCCGGTTTGTCCTCGGCGTGTTTGCCATGATCGGGGCGCTGGTCTTTCTCGGATGCCCCTGGCGGGCGGCTCTGCGCTTAGCCGGCGGTGACGGCAACGCCATCCTCGGCCTACTGGGACTCATATTCGGTATCTGGATCGGCACGCTGTTCCTGAAAGGGGGATACAACCTCGGACGGACGCAGCCGACGCACCACACGGCGGGATGGATGCTTCCCCTATTCATGATCGGGCTGTTGTTGCTGATGCTGCTCTTCCCGCAGGTGTCGGGCGAGGCCAAAAGCGGGGCCCTTTTTTACAGCTTGAAGGGGCCGGGATCGATGCATGCGCCCCTGGCGGTCTCTCTGGCCGTGGGGCTTCTCATCGGGTTTCTGGCCCAGCGGAGCCGTTTCTGTACCATGGGCGCCATCCGGGATTTTGTCCTCTTCCGGCAGATGCACCTCCTGTCGGGATTCATCGCCCTGATCATTACCGCCTTGGTCGTCAACTTCATTCTGGGACAGTTCAAACCGGGATTTGAGGGGCAACCCATCGCCCACACGATGCACATCTGGAATTTCCTGGGAATGGCGCTGTCGGGCCTGGCCTTCTGCCTGGCCGGCGGATGTCCCGGCCGCCAGCTTTTCCTCTCTGGAGAAGGAGACGGGGACGCCGCAATTTTCGTGATGGGCATGATCGTCGGCGCCGGCATTGCCCATAACTTCGGTCTGGCCAGTTCGGCGACCGGCGTCGGACCATACGGAATCCCCGCCGTGGGGATCGGGTTTGCGGTGTGCCTGTTCATCGGATTGACCATGAGAAAGAATATCGCATAAGGAGGAAGAAAGAATGGCTAAGACAATTGATGCCCGAGGACTTTCGTGCCCCCAGCCCGTCCTGATGACGCTGGAGGAGATCAAGGCGGGCAAGGCGGATGAGATCGTCATCATGGTGGACAACGACGCTTCGAAGGAAAATGTATCCCGTGCCGCAGTCAACCGCGGATGGACGGTGGCCGACATCGATGAAAAAGACGGAGTGTTTAACGTGAAGATCAGAAAAGGTTGATTGCAGTGGCTCTCTTCGATTTTCTGAAAGGCAACCGGATGCAGGACGACCCCCCCGGTCGTGACGGGCAGATCGACCGGGGGATTCTCGTGTTCGAAAATACCAGCGAAGTCATTCAGGCGGAGAAGCTGCTGAAAAAACGGTTGGGAAATACGGGTCATGGGCCCCCCGCCGGAAATCCGGCAGGGGTGCGATCTGGTCATCGAATTTCCCCTGATCGAAGAAGCTTAGATTCTAAGAACCCGAAGGGAAAGGCGGGTGACGACTATTCGATCCGGATCTATGTCATGTTTTCTTACGACCCGACCCAGGCGATACGGGGAGAGTGCCTGACATACGGCACCGCCAAAGCGATCTACGGCCAATATCCGGCCCACAGCGCCCTGAATTATGATATCCTTACACTCCAGGATGTCCCGCGGGTATTTGGACTCTCCAGAAAGTTCAGCATCCGCTTCTGGACTTTTTGGATTACAGGAAACTGACCATACGGACAGACGCGGGCAGAAAATTGTGGAAAAAAGAAGTAATATGATTGTTTGGCACTATATAAAATAAGGAGGTTGGAAGACATGAAGGTAACCGTTGACGCCAGAGGGCTTGCCTGCCCGGAGCCCGTACTGTTGGCGAAAAAGGCGATTGCGGCAAACGAAGAGGTGACCGTGATCGTGGACAATGAGATCGCCGTGGAAAACATCCGCCGCCTGGCCGCCAAATCGGCCTGCGGCTTCTCTGTAATCGAAAAAGAGGGCGCGTTCCGGGAGATCGCACTGGTTCGGACAGGGCCGGCGGTTCAGGCCGCCGCGGAAACCGGTGTCGCCGAGGCGGAGCTTTCGTGCGGCGTTGCGCCCGCAAAGGAAGTGGGTCCCCTTGTGGTGATCCTCTCCGACAACCGCATGGGGCGGGGGGACGACGTTCTGGGAGACGTCCTGATCCGGGCCTTCGTCCACACCATCGCGCAACTCAAGCCGTTGCCGGCGACGATCATCTGTTACAACGCGGGGGTCAAGCTCGCCGTGAAGGATTCGGCGGTCCTCGATGACTTGCAGCAATTGTCACAGGCCGGGGTGGACATCCTCGTCTGCGGGACCTGCGTGAACTATTTCGGGCTTGGCGATCAGGTCGCGGCGGGGCGTATTTCCAATATGTACGACATTGCCGAAACGATGGCGGGCGCCGCCCGGCTGGTGCGTCCGTGATGGAAGCGCCACAGTACGCCGTATTTCTGTTTCCCTCGGTCAGCCATACCCTGAAGGCGGAAAAGATCCTCAAGGCCGCGGGCATCGCCCATAAGCTCATCCCCGTCCCCCGCCATATCGGTACAGACTGCGGGGTCTGCCTCCGTGTGGAGGCGGACCGGCGGGACGCCGTGTCGGAAGCGCTGCAGGGGGGAGTAAACTGGGAAAGGATGGTCCTGCTGTAAGCCGGGAAGCCAAAAGACGGCCCGGGGACGCCGCCGGGGCAAAAAGGGATGATCAGCAGGCGGCGCATCGCCCAGATCATCGCCGTCACGAGGCTCTCCGTGCCGAGGACGGTTCAGGGAAACTGCACCCACAAACCCTACACCCTGGAACCATTGCCGGGGCCAACCTCTTCTGGGCGGAGATGGGAGCGAATCCACGGGATACGGCGGAGCGAACCGAAACGGGAAGAGGGCATGACGTTTGAAAATGCCGGACCCTGTTTCATGAAAGCGGATGGGGCGTCCTGGAGGGGCCGTTCCGTTTCTATCAAACATGATCATGATCGGATTCAAGGAAAGCTCATCAGTGCGAATACGCATATTCAAATGGTACATGTCACAGTTGCCAATATTTCATCCAATTGTTCATCCAAATTGTTCATTGACACCAACCGCCGCTTCTCCTATAATATTTCTGCAATCCATCCATCATCATGTTTCTTGTCAGGGTTGTTCAGGCGGCCGGGATAATCTCCGGATACCGGTCGATCATTTTTCAACGCGTTGATTAAGGAGGAGAATAATTATGGATATCCTTCGGAAAAAGACATGGTCGCCCTACACCGCCGGCGCGTTGGCCGGCCTTCTGCTGGTCCTGTCCGTCTTTCTTACGGGGAAATACTTCGGCGCCTCGACCACCTTCGTCCGCGCAGCGGGCTTCGTCGAGCAGTCCGTCGCGCCGGAGAAGGTGGCCGGTATGGCGTATTTCCTCAAAGAGAAGGTCATTGTCGATTGGCAGTTTCTGTTCGTTGCCGGGGTTCTCTTTGGCGCCCTGGCGTCGGCATGGCTCTCGAAGGAAAAGCGGGCGGTCGCCGTGCCGCCGATGTGGGCGGGCCGCTTTGGGCCGTCGCGCATCCGCCGCTGGATAGCGGCCCTTTTGGGCGGGACGGTCCTGATGTTCGGGGCGCGTCTCGCCGATGGGTGACCGAGCGGTCACGGCCTGAGCGGTCTGGCTCAGGTAGCCGTCAGCGGTTACGTATCCTTGATCTGCTTTTTCCTGGCCGGAATGATCATGGCCAGGATCCTGTATGGAGGAGGGAATGGCCATGAATGAACTGCTGACCGGCGCCGTTACGGGAATCCTCTTCGGTTTCCTCATGCAGAAAGCCCAGGTAATCCGATACGACCGACAATTGGCCGCCCTGCGCCTCCAGGATATGACCATCGTCAAATTCATGCTCACAACGATCCTCGTGGCCATGGTGGGCATCTACCTGCTGTTCGATCTGGGGCTCATCAAGCTTTCCATCAAACCGTTGATCCTTGGGGGCAACGTGCTGGGCGGCCTGATCTTCGGGATCGGTTGGGGCATCGTCGGATATTGCCCCGCCACAGCCATGGGGGCCTTGGGGGAGGGGCGCTACGACAGCGCCTTCGGTCTGCTGGGTATGATCCTCGGGGCGGGGCTCTACGCCGAGGCGTATCCCCTCATGAAAAAAACGGTCCTGACCTGGGGGGATTTCGGGAAGATCACCCTCCCCTCCGTTCTGGGAATCAACCACTGGATCGTGATCGTCATCCTGGTCGCGGCATTTATCGTCCTCTTCCGCTGGTTCGAAAAGAAGGGGCTGTAACGGAACTTCTGTGACATTGCTGTACGGCATCCCGGGGTCGCTCTTCGCGCCGGCGTCGGGATGCCGCCTGTGTTGTCCATGCCGAATCGTTTCAAAGGATTTCCCGGAAGTGCCTCCACACGCCAAGGCGCGCCTCTGTAAAGACAAATCACCCTTCCCCATGCCGAGCCTTGATCAGGCAGACCTGCCGCTTCCGCTCTCCGGCCGGGGAGCCACTCTTGCAGACGGCGACGCCCCCCCTTAAAAAACGGGTCTTGACATATTATGAGCATATGCTTATAATGCAAGAAACGGAGAGGGATCATGCCGAGACCGAAATGTTGCCGACATGTTGCCGCCATGCCGGACAAGACCTGTTTCCAGCCACAGGGGATGAACGCTTCATCTATCGAGAAGGTGCTTTTGACCCTTGACGAGTATGAAGCAATCCGTCTTGCCGACCTTGAAGGGTTGTATCAGGAGCAGGCGGCGTCCCGGATGAACATCTCGCGGCAGACGTTCGGCAGGATCATCGAATCGGCGCACCGGAAGGTCGCCGATGTCCTCGTGAACGGAAAGGTCCTGAAGATCGAAGGCGGGGATATTTCCATGGAAGAGACGAAGCAAATCCGGTGTCATCGGTGCCGGCAGACGTTCAGCCTCTGTTGCGGAACAAAGGACGCGGCAATATGTCCGCATTGCAGAAAACAAGCGGAGAATCCCATTACTGAGAAAAGGAGAACATCATGAAAATCGCTTTACCGGCATGCCGGAATCAGGTGGACGAACACTTCGGTCACTGTGAATACTTTACGGTATTCACCATCAATGACGATAACAAAATTATGGCGGAGGAAACGGTTTCCTCTCCGGCGGGTTGCGGCTGCAAATCGAACATAGCCGAAACGCTGTCGCAAATGGGTGTAAATATGATGCTGGCCGGCAACATGGGACAGGGGGCCGTAAACGTATTGGATGGTTATGGAATCAAGGTTTTGCGGGGTTGCAAGGGCGACGTGAAAAGGGTTGCCGAGCAGTGGCTCTCCGGCAATCTGAAAGATTCGGGAATCGCCTGCGATCTTCATGAGCACGGATGCCACGAAGCCTGACGGATCCCGCGAGAATCCCTGAAAGGACACGTCCGTGGGCTTTTTCAGATCATCCATCAACGGATTTTGCCCACCGGCGCGTTCTTTCCCTGATCGGCCGTGACGATCCTCAAGAAGGAGCGATTTTTTCATGAATAAGACGCCGGCGATACAAGAGCTCTTTCTGTCCTTCTTGCGGATGGGGTTGACCGCCTTCGGAGGTCCGGCCATGATCGCCTACATCCGCAGGATGGCCGTCGAAAAAAAACACTGGATTGATCCGGAAACCTTCAAGGCCGGGGTGGCCCTGTGCCAGGTCATCCCGGGGGCGACCGCCATGCAGGCGGCCGCTTACGTCGGACTCAAGGCGCGGGGCGTGACGGGAGCGGTCGCCGCCTTTGTCGGTTTCGGCCTCCCCGCGTTTCTCTTCATGATGGTTCTTTCATTTCTGTATTCGCGTTTCCATGATTTGCCCGCCGCGACCTCTCTGTTTGCGGGTCTTCAGGCGATCATCGTCGGCATCGTCGCCAATGCCGCCGTATCGTTCGGCGGCAACGCGCTCAAGGGGTGGAGGGACATGCTCATCGCCGGAGCGGCGGCCGCCCTGTTCGCGTTTCACGTGAGCCCGATTCTCGTGATCGTGCTGGCGTCCCT
>JAPLJW010000149.1 GCA_026388365.1 Deltaproteobacteria bacterium
AGCACCCCCGGTGGGTGGCGATGGAAAAGCGGATCGTCTCCAGAGCCCGGACCTCGCCGCAGCGGCGATGGCAGGGATGAACCGCCCGCTCGAAATTCATCCCGTGGACCTCGTCCATCTCCGCCTCTGTGAGCGGTGGCGCCGGCGGGTTGTGGATGAGCCAGCGCGCGTCCTGTTTCTGGCAGAGCCCCTGCGCCGTCCGGGGATCCTGGTTTCGGTAGAAGGCAAGGAACATCTTCTCGAAGGCCGCCGGGTCCGCCGCCGACTCTTCCCAGGAGGGGAGCTCCAGAAAACCAGGCTTTCGTTCCGCCGCGGCATAGCAGAGGCCCCGCAGTTGCGAGACGTCCCGTCCTTCCCGGAGACTCACGGCGAGCTCCAGGACCGTATTTTCCCCCATCCCGTAGAGGAGATAATCGGCCTTCGCGTCGATCAGGACGGAGCGGCGCACCCGGTTCGACCAGACGTCGTAATGGGCGATCCGCCGGAGGCTCGCTTCGATCCCGCCGAGGACGATGGGCTTCGTCTCCTTGAAATAACGGCGGATCAGGTTGTCGTAGGCGATGATCGCCCGGTCGGGGCGGCGGTTGTTGACCCCCCCGGCCGTGAAGTCGTCCTCCCGGCGCCTCTTTCCGGAGGCGGTGCGGTTCGCGACCAGGGAATCGATGCAGCCGCCTGTGACGCCCCAGAAGAGACCTGGTTCGCCGAGGCGGGTGATATCATTTTCGGAATCGATGTCCGGCTGGGGGATGATCCCCACGCGGTATCCGGCGGCGAGCAGGCGCTGCCCGATGACGGAGACGCCGACGTAGGGGCTGTCGAGGTAGCTGTCCCCGGTGATCAGAATCACGTCGAGCCGCGTCCAGCCGAGATTCCGGACTTCCTCAGGCGTGGCGGGGATGAACATCGTTCTCTCTCTGGTTTTTTCGTCTGAGCCAATCCCTTATCTCCTCCGCAGCATCCAGGCTGCGGAAGGGATTAGGATTCCGTTGTCATCGGCGACGATTCCGCAGGAAGTAAAGCGGTTAGAGGTATCCGGTCAGGCGCAGGCCGAGCAGGATCGTGATCAGGGCGGCGCCCGCCAGGAACCGTCCGACGAAACGGTGATACGCGCGGAGGCTTCCCGCCCGCTCCCGGATTTTGAATTGCAGGAGCCCAAGAAGCGGCGTTGCAACCGCCGCCGCGACGGTCAGCGCCCCGAGCCAGGTGTGCGGCGAGCGGAGGTGTACCCCCGTGGAGAGGGTCACCGCGGCAACCGCCGCCACAGCTCCGGACAGGATCACAACCGCTCCGGAAAGACCTGCGCCCCGGTGGAGCCGGAGCCACCACCGCCTTTGCCGCTGCGTCGCCGCAATAAGCAAGGCGGCCACGACCATCACCCATCCCGCCGCCATCAGGGCGGCATGCCATTGAAAGAGGATCATGGGAAACAGCCTCCGGACTTTTTTAGGGAGCCGTCAGTTTTTCGGTCTTTGATCCGAAGACGCTGCAGGTCGCCTTGACCTCGATGACGTCGCCGGGAGCGGCATCCAGCGGGTAGGAATAGACGAAGGTCATCGGTTCCGGCTGGCTCTGGTATTCGGTCTTGGAGATCGTTTTGCCGGCCTTTCTGATCTCGACCGCAGCGATAAAGTGTTTGGCCGGATCGGACACGCCGTGCGTGATCCGGACCTCCAGCGTTTGTTTAGCCTGGTCGTAGGTGAGAACGACCTCTTTGGGGCCGTGCGCCGCGCCGGGCGCGGGGAGCAGGGCCAGCAGAAGGGCGGTCATCAGGATGCAGGCCGCGAGCGCGCCCCCGTGCAGACGGCCTCTGCCTCTCGGATTTTTCTGAAGTCTTTCTTCCGGGATAATCATGTCCGTATCTCCTTTAGGGTTGTTCGGTCGCCGCGGGCCAGAGAGCGTCTCGCCCGCCCCGAAGGTTTTTTGGTGATTCCGGTCGTATTGATCCGCTGTGATGCGGTTGTTTCTTTAATTTCAAACGATGATCTCCATGTCCTGATGGAGGGCGAAGCACTCCAAAGGGCGGCCGGCGGCGATCCGCCGGCAGTCCGCCACCATCTCATCCACGGCTTCGTCCGTCCGCTCCTGGTTGTGGTGGAAGAGGCCGAGACGACCGACGCCGGCGTCGAGGGCAAGACGCAGCGCGTCCGTATAGACGGAATGGCCCCACGATCGGGTCTGACGGTATTCCCCGGGATTGTATTCGGCGTCGTGGACGAGAAGGTCCGCCCCTTTTGCGAAGGCTGCGTAATCATCGTATTTCAGACCGCCCGGATGCCGGTAGCTCAGCTCGTTATCGGTCAGGTAGACGAAGGACCGCCCGTCTTCCTCGAAACGGTATCCCAGCCCCTGGTTCGGGTGGCTGAGCGGGATGGGGGTGATGGTCATGCCGCCGATTTGAAAGACCTCCTCACAGGTTTCATGATAGCGGATATCCGCTTTGATGTCTTCAAAATTCACGGGGAAATAGGGGGCGGTCATGATGCGGGAGATCATCTCCCGGACGGAGGCCTGGGCAAAGGGGCAACCAAACATGGCGATATGCGTTCCGGACCGGTAGATGGGCCTGAAGAAAGGAAAGCCCATGAGGTGATCCCAATGAACGTGCGTGAAGATCATCGTATAATCGTGACGATCCTCGATCAAAAGGCGGTTCCCCAGTCTCCGGATGCCCGTGCCGGCGTCAATGATGACGATATGGTCGTCCTTCGTTCGGATTTCAAGGCAGGGGGTGTCCCCTCCATAACGCAGATACTCCCTGCCCGAGACCGAAATGGATCCCCTTGCACCCCAGCAGCGGACCAGCATATCCCTTCCCTCTCATGGCTCCGGTTAAAGAATCTATACCAGACGGAAATCCTTTTCCCGGAAGATGCGCAGGCAGGCATCCACTACGGCGGGGTCGAAAAGAATCCCCCGCTGCGCCCCGATCTCCTCCAGCGCCTTGTCCAGCCCCGGCATCGGCCGGTATGAGCGGTGCGAGGCCATCGCCTCCACCACATCCGCCACCGCCAGCACCCGCGCCTCCGGCAAAATCTCATCCCCCTTCAAACCCAGGGGATATCCCGATCCATCCATCCGTTCGTGATGCTGCCAGACGATCCGCGCCACGGGCCACGGAAACTCGATGTCATTCAGGATATCATACCCTGTCTGGGAGTGTGTTTTGACCTGTTGAAACTCCGCCGCCGACAGCTTTGCGGGTTTGTTCAGAATTTCCGACGGGAGCGGGATCTTTCCGATGTCGTGAAGTATGCCCGCTGTCCGGATTCCCTCCAGGGTTTCATCGGAGAGCCCCATCTCCATTGCGATCGTCCGGGCCAGATCCGCAACCCTTTTGTGATGTCCGGCCGTGTAAGGCTCCTTCGTTTCGACCGCCTGGGCGAGCGTCCGCAGGGTCGCCCCCATCGCCTGCCGCAGGCTGTCCAGCTTGCGGTTCAGTTGCGCCTCCTCTTCCCGGCGGTCGGCCAGCGACCGCTGCAGAACTTCGGTCCGCTGGCGCACGATCAGGGTCAGGTGCGACCGGTACCCTATCAACAGACCGATCAGGATGGCCAGCAGGATGGCGATGGCCAGGGTCATCCCGCGGAACTGGAGGAGGGGTTTCTCCACGGCCGCGGTCCACCCCTCCGCGGGAAGGGCGGCCAGTTTCCAGGACCCGTCGGGGAGGTCAATCTGAACGGAAACGGGGTTTTCCACCGGGACGGTTTTCTTTCCGGACAGGAGACGGCCGGAACGATCCAGCAGGGCGATCTGCAGACCCTGCGGCGGGGTATCCAGACCCGCTTCGGTGAGGATGGGGGGGAGGTCGAGGACAAGGGAAATCAGTCCCCACAAGTTTTCCTCCGCATAGACGGCCTGCCGTGCGACGAGTCCCAGCCCCTTGGGGCGAAGCGCATAGGGACCGCTGACCACGATCCGATGCGAGCGGACGGCGCGCTGGACGTCGGCGCGGACCTGCGGGCGGGCTTCGTTGAGAAGATCCTTGCCGGTCAGGCTATCGTCGCTCCCCGCAGGCGAGATGAACTGGGTGATTCCGCCGGGGGCGATGGAGAGACTGCGGACGCCGCTCGCGCCGCTGCTGAGCCCTGCCCCAAAGGCGGCGAATTCCGCCGGGGCGATCCCCTGATTGGCGCGGATGCGTTCATCCACGAAGGTCTTAAGCGTCTTCAGGATGGCCAGGCGGCTGTTGATTTCCGTGCTGAGGGCTCGGCCCTGGACCGCCAGAATTTCGGCAACCTGAAGGCGTTTTTCGACAATGAGCCGCTCCTGGAGCCAGAGACCGGCCCACCACCAGGCCGGCAGAAGGAGGGTCAGTGCGAGCAGGGCGGCGATTACGGATCGACGGCGGGGTCTGTTCTTCAACGGTGATTCAATCATGGTCCTCAACGCCAAGAAGGAAGAGGTGAAAAATTCCGATCGGTTCTGCCTGTCAATCGCCTAAGATTTTCCGCCGCGTGACGGAGTCCGCATGAAGCGGAAAGATCATGGGCGGGTCCTCGCCGGTAAAAGGTTTCGCCTGCCTTTGACCAAAATCCGGCGCCCGGCCTCATTCACCGCTAAAATAACCGCTTGATTCCGTCCTGTCAAGCAATAAACACGCCTCCGCCGACGGATGCCATTGTAAGAATAGAACATTTGCAGACCCGCCCCCGGCAGGACGCGTGAATCCCGTTGCCTCGGCAGATGAGGATGTGATAGAAGTAGCAGCGCCGACCGGCATCCGGGGAGGCGGTGCATATCGTCAAGCAGCCGGTGCAGGGGGAAAGCCGGACCGTTCCGGAAGCGAAAATGGACGCAAAACCGCGTCATTTTTCACAATGCCCCGGATGCTTTACCGGGCGAAAGGGAAAAAAAGATGGCAACGATCAAAATCAAGGGAATGACCTGCCGGCACTGCGTTATGGCCGTGACGAAGGCGCTCGGCGGCATCGATGGAATTCGGGATGTGCAGGTGAACCTGGAGAAGGGCGAGGCGGCCTTTGCGGAGGAGAAGCCGGTGGACCGGGAGCTGATCCGGGAGCGGATCATCAAAGCGGGGTTCGACGTTGCCGACTGACCAAACCCTCAAAACGACCGTTTCCGTGGGCGGGATGAGCTGCGCCGCCTGCGTCCGCCGCGTGGAAAACGCCCTCCGGGAGGTCCCGGGGGTGACGGAGGTCGCGGTGAACCTCGCGACCGCGCGGGCGACCGTCTCCCACGCTCCCGGCTGGGCCGGCGTCGAGGCGCTCCGGCAGGTGATCGCCGATCAGGGGTACGAGTTCCTGGGGATCCCCGACGACACCCGGGAGGACCCGATCGGCGCGGCGCGCGAAAAAGAGATCAAAGACCTCCAGACCCGCTTCGCCATCGGGATCGTCCTTTCCGCCATCATCTTTGTCGGCTCCATGCAGCACTGGTTCCCGTTTCTGATAGGGATCCCCCGGCAGCCGCTCCTCATGGTCCTCTTCTTCCTGACGACGCCGGTCGTCTTCTGGGTGGGGAGCCGGTTTTTCATCGGCGCCCTCAAGGCGGCCCGCCAGAAGACGACGGACATGAACACGCTGGTCGCCGTCGGGGCGCTTTCGGCCTGGCTCTATTCCTCGCTCGCGACCTTCTTTCCGCGGTTTTTCGCCGGGGCGGAGATCATGCCCCACGTCTATTACGACGGGGCGGCCTTCATCGTCACGCTGATCATCCTCGGCCGGCTGCTGGAGGCGAGGGCGAAGGGGAAAACCTCCCAGGCCATCCAGCGCCTGATGGGGCTCAAAGCCAAAACGGCCCGCGTCGTCCGGGAAGGCGTCGAGACCGATATTCCCATCGAAGGGGTCGTCCAAGGCGATATTGTCATTGTCCGGCCCGGGGAGAAGATCCCGACGGACGGCGTGGTCGTCTCCGGGAATTCCAGCGTTGACGAGTCGATGCTGACCGGGGAGAGCATGCCGGTCGCCAAGGAGGCGGGGAAGGAAGTCTTCGCTGCGACGCTCAACCGGACCGGGAGTTTCACGTTCCGGGCAACGCGGATCGGCGCCGAGACGGCGCTGGCGCAGATCATCCGCCTCGTCGAGGAGGCGCAGGGATCCAAGGCCCCGATCCAGCGGCTGGCGGACAAGGTGGCCTCCATCTTCGTCCCCGTCGTCTTTGGGATATCTCTTGTGACCTTCGCGGTCTGGTATTTTCTCGTTCCCGACCCCGTCTTCAGCCGTGCCCTGCTCAATTTTATCTCCGTCCTTGTCATCGCCTGTCCGTGCGCCCTGGGGCTTGCGACCCCCACCGCGGTCATGGTCGGGACGGGGCTGGGGGCGGAAAACGGCATTCTGATCAAGGGAGGGGAGAGCCTGGAGAATGCCTACCGCCTCCGGACGGTTGTCTTCGACAAGACCGGGACGCTGACCCGCGGCGAACCGGAGGTGACGGATATGGTTCCTGCCCCCGGGATCGCGCCGATGGAGGTCTTGCAGGCCGCCCTCGACATCGAGGCCGTCTCCGAACACCCCCTGGCCCGGGCGGTCCTGGAGCGGGCAAAGCGGGATGGCATGCATGCTGCGGAGGTGAACGGATTCGAGGCCGTCTCCGGCCTCGGGGTAAAGGCCATCCGGAACGGGAAGGCCCTGCTCCTCGGCAACCGCCGTTTTCTGGAAGGGGAGGGGGTAGGAGAAACCGGTATGGGTGGCGTCATGGAGGGTGAGGCCGCGAGGCTCGCCGGCGAGGGGAAGACCTCCGTCTTCGTGGCGGAGGGCGGGCTTATTCTCGGTCTGCTGGGATTTGCCGATCAACCCAAGCCCTCCGCGGCTGCGGCCGTCGCCGCTCTGAAGGGAATGGGGCTTAAGGTCGCCATGATCACGGGAGACAACGCCGGGACGGCGAAGGCAATGGGCAGAATCCTCGGCATCGACCGGATCCTCGCGGAGGTCCTGCCGGGCGACAAGGCCGCGGAGATCCGGCGCCTCCGGGAGGCGGGGGAGGTTGTGGCGATGGTGGGGGACGGGATCAACGACGCCCCGGCGCTCGCGGCCGCCAACATCGGGATTGCGATCGGCGCGGGGACGGACGTGGCCATCGAGGCCTCCGACATCACGCTCATGCAGGACGACCTTCTCGCCGTGCCGCGGGCGATCCGCCTCTCCTTCGAGACGATGCGGACGATCCGCCAGAACCTCTTCTGGGCGTTCATCTACAACATCATCGGGATCCCGATCGCCGCCGGCGTCCTTTACCCCCTCTGGGGGATCCTCCTCAACCCGGAATTCGCCGCGGCCGCGATGGCGATGAGTTCCGTCTCGGTCGTCGGCAATTCCCTCCGCCTGCGGCGCCGCTGGCGCCGCGTCCTGGTGCTGCCTTGACCCTCCACACCCCAGGCATGGGGGTCCGCACCAAGCGGTAAGCGGAGAGAACAAACCTGTAACATCAGGAGAAATCGATCTCCTCGACTCAATTTGACAGGAAAAAGGAAAGGAGGATGACTGGGTATGGACGGATGGGACGAACAAGAAATCCGCAATAAGGATCTGATGGCCCCTTGCGGGCTTTACTGCGGCGCCTGTGGCATCTATATCGCAACGCGAGACGGCAATGAAAAATTCAAGGCCATTCTGGGGAAACTTTACGGGACAAAACCTGAGGAGACGGAGTGCTGCGGGTGTATGCAAACTGACCCGCCGAAAAAGATGTACAGCTATTGCAGGATATGCAGGATCAGGGACTGTATCCAGTCCAAGAGATATTACTCCTGCCATCAGTGCAACGAATGGCCGTGTGACCGGATAGATAATTTCATTCTTGCCACGGGCGTCAGGGTTATGAAAAGAGCGATTCCCCTCTGGCGGGCCAAGGTTGCCGAGCACGGCGACGAGGCGGGCAGCGTCGAATGGGCGCGGTCGGAATGCGAGCGTTATCACTGTCCGGGTTGCGGCAATCCGCTTTTCAGGGGCGCACGGCAGTGTCGGTCGTGCAAAAAACCGTTGGCGGATGAACTGGATGGATCGATCTGAAAAAGACACTCCAAGAGATGAAAAGAGTCCAGGAATCTATGGTTAGAGCTACAAAGGCGCCATGATGAGTGTAAAATCATCTACAAGTCCGCCATGAACCCGGCCCATCTTGACAAGGATGATGATTCATCCCTTTATCCGAAAAAGGATTACCATGCTCTTTATTTTGGTGAAGTATTGGCTTGCTACGAAACCGACTGATATTCAAAAGGAGATTGGGTCTGGCTTTAAGCCATACCGTGAATTGGCGGCATTTTACCCGCTGGCACATGAACGCCTTTTAAAATAACTTGCCGGACGACCGATGAAGAGCGATTTTGTTAAAAGGGCGGGAAACCCTGACTTTGCTCTGATACCCGACAGCGAAACGCTGCCCTGATTGCCCATAGACGAGCCCCTGTCGGCAGATGGGGGGCTCGTCTATGGGTTGGTTTACGATGTAAGCCAAGGGGGGTTATCCTTCCTTTGCGAACTGGTCCTTCTCCGCGCCGCAGACGGGGCAGACCCAGTCGGCCGGGAGGTCTTCAAAGCGCGTCCCCGCCGCCACATTCCCTTCCGGGTCTCCCTTTTCCGGGTCGTAGATGTAGCCGCAAATCGTGCAGGCATAGCGCACCGCCTTCGCGACAGGGGCCGCCGCCGGCTTCGGCGGCTCCTCCTTCTGGTAAGTGGGGGCGTTCTTCGGGGACTTGCCGCCCTTGACCGTGTGGTAATAGGCGTAGGTCATCGGCTCCGCGGCGGCTGCGAGGACGTCGCATTCGACCACCCGGCCGAGAAAGATCGTATGGGTGCCGCAGTCCATCTCCCCGACGACCTCCGCCTCGAGGAAGGCGACGGTGTGGTCGGTGACGACCGGAACGCCGGTCTTCCCGATCCGGCTCCCGATGCCCTCGAACTTGTTGATGTCCCGGCCGCATTTGAAGCCGAACTGGCCGATCAGGGTCATCGGCGTCGCCTCCTCCAGGATGGAGACGGCGAACCGCCGGCTGGCCGCGATGTGCTCGTGGGTGAAGTTCTGCTTGTTGATGCTGATCGCGACGGTGGGCGGCTCCGAGGTGACCTGGAAAACGGTGTTTGCGATCTGGCCGTTGAACCGTCCCTCCTTGCCGGAGGTGATCACGTAGAGGCCGTAACTGAGTTTGTAAAATGCGGATTTGTTCATCGTCTGTTCTCCTTTATTGAAGTGGATGTGATGACGCCTACCGGATCTCCGGCGATGCCGAGGGGTCGAAGGGGTTCGTCCGCATGGCGAAGGAGAAGAGGTAGGGGTAGTTCTCGCGCAGGTGCTGCATATAGTCAAGCCATTCCGCCGCCAGGAGACCGTAAACGCGCTTCATGTCTCCGGCGATATGGAGACGGTCCGCCTCCGAGAGCTTCTGCACATCCGACCGGGAGGCAAGCTCCTCCGTCAGGTGGAATACGGCCATCAGCAGGCCGGTAAAGGTGTCGTGTTCGAGGAGATTCGGATTCTCCAACAATCGCAACAGGAATTCGCGCTGGACGATCAGCGTTTCCCGCATCGCAGAGAGGTCCGCGCAGTGTGAGTCGATTTTGTATTCGTAGCCGCGGATGGTCCGCTTTGCATTTCCGAACTGTTCCTTCGTCCAGCGCCCCGTCACGATCAGCTCCCGGCGGATCTTCTCCACGTCGGGGTCGCAGGCGGCCAGTTCGCGGAGCAGGCGGGTCCCCACCTCGCTGAAGAAGGCGCCGATGACCATGTTGAGTTTCTCCATGAGGGCGCGCTTCTCCCGGAGGTTCAGCACCTCGTGGATGATCAGCGTAACCAGGAGGACCTCGACGAAGACGAAGGCGATATCACCGATCAGATAGAGGAAGATGTGGTGGGCGTCCCGGAAGATCGCAAAGTGGATCAGGTAGAAAACGGCCGACAGCGCGACCAGGATGGCGCCCAATTGGATCTGCCAGTGGGATTTCTTCATCGATTTCGTCTCCTTTATGCTGTTCCCCGTTCCCCGAAGATCCCCCGGCCGATCCGGACGATCGTGGCCCCCTCCTCGACGGCGACGGCGTAATCCCCGGTCATCCCCATCGAAAGCTCCGCCATCTCCACGCGGGGGATCCCGTCGGCCTCGATCCGGTCCCGGAGCCCCCGGAGCGCCCGGAAACAGGGCCGCGCCTCTTCCGGATCGTCGAACCAGGGGGGCATGGTCATGAGTCCCCGGACCGAAAGGTTCGGGAGCGGGGCGACCGCGCGGATGAGTTTGACGGCATCCGCGATCGGGACGCCGCTTTTGGTTTCCTCGCCGGCGATGTTCACCTCGATCAGGATCTTCATGATGAGGCCGGCCGCCCGGGCGCGCCGGTCGATTTCGGCGGCAAGCTCCAGCCGGTCCACCGAGTGGATCATGTCGAAGAGGCGGACGGCGTACTTCGCCTTGTTCGTCTGGAGACGGCCGATCAGGTGCCACTCGCCGGTTTTCCCCATCGCCTCCAGCTTCCGCTTTGCAGCCTCGGCGATCCGGTCGTCGGCGACCGTCTTGGTCACCGCCATCAGGCGCACGTCCGCGGGAGAGCGGCCCGACCGGTTTGCCGCCTCTGCCATGATTTCCCGGACCCGCCGGACGTTATCTTCAACATCCATGATCATCTCCGGAAAAACCGATTGCCGCGACGCGCTTCAGCGCTTCGACGACCTCGGGCAAGGGGAGACCCATGACGTTCGTGTAGGAGCCGCGGATCTCCCGGATGAAGCAGCCGCCCATCCCCTGGACGGCGTAGCCGCCCGCCTTGTCGTAAGGCTCCTCCGTGCCCGTGTACCAGTCCATCTCGTTGCGTGCGATTTCCCGGAAGAGGACGGACGATCCCACAATCTCGCGGATCCGGCTCCCCCGGTCCTGCCGGACGATGCTGAAGCCTGTGAAGACCTCGTGCTCCCGGCCGCTCAGCTTTTTAAGCATTTCCTTCGCTTCCGCGGACGATCCCGGTTTCCCGAGAACCTCCCCCGCGACGACCACGATCGTATCGGCGCCGAGGACCCAGGCGTCGGGGTGACAACGGGCGACACAGAGCGCCTTTTCCTCGGAAAGACGCAGGACGTGTTCCCGGGGGGTCTCTGCCGGCCGGAAGGCCTCACCGACGCTGCCGGGGATAACGTCGAAATCGAGTCCCAGAAGCGTCAGGAGCTCGCTTCGGCGGGGCGAGGCGGAGGCCAGGATGAACCTTCCCGAAACCGTGATCCCCATGCAAATTTACCCCCGATTTCCCCTTTCGTCTATCCCGATCTTATAGAGGTCCGTTACAGATATTCCGTTAAAGCCTTCCTTTCGAGAATCTCCACGACCTTGCGGACGTCCTGCGACCGGCCGCGGCGGCAGATCAGGAGGGCGTCGTCCGTCTCCACGACGAGGAGATCCCGGACGCCAACGAGCGCGACCAGCTTCCCGGGGCTGTGGACCAGGGAATTGCCCGCGTCGATCCCGATGAAGGACCCCCGGACGGCGTTCCCGTTTTCATCCTTCCCGGAGACCTCCCAGAGGGCGTCCCAACTCCCCAGATCGGACCAGCCACAATCCCCCGGAACGACCAGGACGTTCCCCGCCTTTTCCATCACGCCGTAGTCGATGGAGATCGCCTTCTGCGCCGAGTAGACCTCCCCGACGATCTCCTCTTCCCGTTCCGTTCCGAGCGCCTCCCGGATCCGTGCGAGCCCAGAATGGAGTTCGGGCAGGAAGCGGCGGATCGCCTCCAGGATGGCCGATGTCTTCCAGACGAACATCCCGCTGTTCCAGAGGAAGCGGCCCTGATGCAGGAATTCCTGGGCCTGTTCGCGGGGCGGCTTCTCCCGGATGGAACGGACGCCGCAAGTTCCCGCATCCCCGCAGTTCGGCAGGAGATCGCCCTGCTCGATGTAGCCGTATCCGGTCTCCGGTCCGGTCGGCCGGATGCCGATCGTGATGAGTGAGTTCCTTTCGGACGCAACCTTACCGGCTGCGGCCAGTACCCGACGAAAGGCGTTTTCGTTGCCGATCCGGTGGTCGGAGGGGAGGACCAGCATGATCGCGTCCGGGACGCGCTTTTGGATATGGAGTGCGGCGAGGCCGATGCAGGGGGCGGTGTTCCGGCCGACGGGTTCGATGAGGATGTTTTCCGCGGGGATCTCGGGGAGCTGGCGGATCAACTCGGCGGCATGGTTCCTTCCGGTGACGATCAGGGTGCGCTCGGGCGGAACCAGCGGCCGGATCCGGTCGACGGTTTCCCGGATGATCGTCCGCTCGCCCTGGATGTCCAGGAGGTGCTTGGGCATCCTCTCCCGGCTCCGGGGCCAGAACCGCGCCCCCTTCCCCCCGGCCATGATGACGGCAAACATAGGCTTTCTTCTCCCTTCGATGTACGGACCGGCGCTGCTCACCCCGAAAAGGGTGGGGCAGTGCCCTATTTTTGAATAGGTGAAGCGGCGTTACCCTACCAGAAGGCGCGCGGATTCGCAACCGGAGGTTGCTCCGTATCCGGAATTAGATTGCCAAATTATCGAATCTCTGATAGGTTTCAGCAAAATTCCGGGGAGACGGTCCGCAGGCGGTTTGGGACGAGCCTGTTCAATTTCACAATTCAGACCATAATAAGGGGTGCGCGCAATGATGGGATGGGAAGAGCTTTCGGAATTGGTCAAAACGAGGCGTTCGATCCGAAAATTCCAGGACAAAGCGGTCCCGGAGGACCTCTTGGTGAAAGCCCTGGAATTGGCCACCTGGGCGCCGAACAGCGGGAACAAGCAACCTTGGAGGTTTTGGATCGTCTCCGACAGGGAAGTTATCCGGAAAATAGGGGATGCGGTCAATGCCAAAACCCAACTCATGGCCTCCTGGCCCGAAGCCAAACAGTTCGGTGAAACCGTGACAAGGTGGCAAAAGACGTCCGACTTCTTCCGCGGAGCGCCGGTTTGTATCGCGGTCTGCGTGGGGAAATATTCGAGTATTGCCGATCAGATCCTGAAGGAACGGGGAGAAACGGATTCCACGGCGCGGGAGATACGCTTCCATCGCGAGATCGGAAAGTCCGCCCTGCAGAGTGTGGCTGCGGCCATCGCCTATATATGCCTGATTCTGCATTATTTCGGACTGGGAACCACCTGGATGACCGGTCCCCTGCAGGCCAAGAAGGAGATCGAACAGCTCTTGAAGGTGCCTCCTGAGTGGGATTTCGTGGGTCTGATCCCAGTGGGGTATGCCGACGAAGCTCCCGAGATGCGGCAGCGCAAACCGATTCAGGACGTGATTCAATTTTGCCGTTGATTTCCCCCATCCAGGGACAAATCCGTGGAAAGGCGGGCAATGGCGAAGGCATCGACTGAATTTCAGGTGTTTGTAAAACCAATCGGCGCCATCTGCAACCTGGAGTGTCACTATTGTTACTGCCTGCAAAAGGAGTTTCTCTATCCTCAGGGCGAGTCCTTTCGCATGCCCGACGATCTGCTGGAAGAGTACATCGTCCAACAGATTGAAATCGTCCCCGCTCCGGTCATCAACTTCTTCTGGCACGGGGGCGAACCCCCCTTCTGGGACTGAACTATTTTCACAGAATTATCGATCTGCAGCGCAAACACCGGCCTGCCGGCATATCCATCACAAACGGCATACAAACGAACGGCGTTCACATCAATGAAGAAGGGTGCCGCTTCTTTTCCGCCGAAGGATTTGCCGTCGGCCTGAGTCTCGATGGTCCGCCGTTGCTGCACGACTTTGACCGCGTGACCCAGGATCAGAAATCCACTCACAAACAGGCGATGCAGGGGTATCGCCTGTTGCGGCGACATAAAATCCCGGTGGACATCCTGTGTGTCTTGCATCAGCAGAATGTCCGACACCCTCTCGATGTGTACCGTTCTTTCAAGCAGATCCAAGCCCGGTATATCAGCTTCGTTCCTCTCGTCGAGCCGGAACCGGCCGCGGAAATCTGTTTGTTTTTTGAGTCGAGGTATCGCTTTGAACAGAAGAGGGGTCTTTTGACCCCCCTTCTGCGTATTGCGAGCATGTTTAATCGATTAAAAGTTTTCACTCATGATACTTGAATGAAAGGTTTAACCTTATTCTGAAGGCGGTTATCTTTCCTTTCTCGACGGTGACATCCTGCCTCACGACCTCCGCAACCCTCAGCTCTTCGAGGGATTTTGCGGCCGTTGCCAGGGCCTTCTGGGTGGCGTCTTCCCACGACTTCGGACTTGTCCCTACAATTTCAACGATTTTGTACACGGACATAACAGTTCCTCCTTTCATTATTAATCGAGTAGGCCGGTTTCTCCGATAGACAGGTTGATGTTTGTTTTCTCCGTTGACCGCCCGATTCCCCGGCGGTGCCACAATATTTCAACCCTGTATCCGTTGGCCCCGGCCCCATACGAAACGGTTCTTTTATATCATCATTATCGAGGGAATGACATCATAAAAAAGGGGGGATCAATTTATACCTCTGCCAGATGAATGTGATTCCGAACCTTTCCGCCCATCAAAAACCCCGTAACCAGGTGGTAGAGGGCGAAGAGTTCGAGAGAGAAAGGGATGTAGCCGAGATAGCCCGCAAGCGGCATCTCGAAGAGGTGAAAAACGTCGGCGTACGGGATCCGGTAAATCCATTTCGGCCACGAATAAAAATTCCACATCTCCCAGAAGAGGCCGCAGATGAGGCAACCGACGGAGAGGGCGATCACCGGCCGCCAGTCGCCCCGGGACAGGTCGTCCAGCAGCGAGCGGTTTCGCAGCCTTGCGTTCAGCGGTTCGATGATGCCGTAAACGGAACACCAGACGAGGGGAAAGAAGAGTTCGGGCCAGGCGAGAAGGAGCAGCAGCATGAGGCCGGCGGCGGCGAAAAGACCGCGCAGCAGGGAGGGCGTCTTCCGGATGGCCGGGCCGGGACCGAGCCGCCGCACCCGCTCCCAGGTTCCCACCCACTCCGCCGTGCCGAAGACGGCGGGCATCACCGTGGAAAAACTGAGCGTGGAAAACGCCGCATATTCAAAGGTCGAGAAGCTCTCCTCTCCGAGGTAGATCCAATTCTGCGTCCAGAGGTTGATGAGTTCGAAAAGCCACCAGGCGGGGGCTGATACCAGGAAGAGGCCCGCCCAGACGCCGGGTGTCCGGGTGAGGAGGGATTGCCCCTTCCTGCGAAAGACGATGGCGTCTGCGGAGAGGCTGTAACCGAGCCAGAGCGGGAAGAAG
>JAPLJW010000069.1 GCA_026388365.1 Deltaproteobacteria bacterium
ATGATCCGGGAGGGCGTCGATGTCCTGATCAATGCCCCCTGGATTTCAGTCTATGCCGGGCTCGGCATCCTCGTCACGATCCTTTCCTTCAACATGCTGGGAGACGGCGTCCGGGATATGGTCGACCCGCGACTCCGGGGAGCGTGACAAAACAGGATAGGCGTCCGCTACATGAGAAGCGAGCAGGGAGAAGAAACCGTGTCGCGTGACATACTGCTGGAAATCAAGAATCTGAAGACCCATTTCTTTACCGATGCAGGTGTGGCCCGGGCCGTAGACGGGTTGGATCTGGTGCTTTCCCGGGGAGAAACCTTGGGCGTCATCGGCGAATCGGGGTGCGGGAAGAGCGTCACGGCGCTCTCCGTCATGCAGCTCGTTGCCGCACCGGCGGGACGGATTGTCGCGGGCGAGATCCTTTTCGAAGGGCAGGATCTCCTGAAGAAGAACCGGGAGGAGATGCGCGCGATCCGAGGGAACGAGATCGCCATGATCTTTCAGGAACCCATGACATCGCTCAACCCCGTCTTCACGATCGGCAATCAGATCATGGAGTCGATCATCCTCCACCAGAAACTCAACAAGAGAGACGCCCGCGAGAAGGCGATCGAGATGATCAATCTTGTGGGCATTCCCTCCCCGGAGAAGCGGATTGATGAGTATCCCCACCATATGAGCGGTGGGATGCGGCAAAGGGCCATGATCGCCATGGCTCTCTCCTGCCGGCCGAAGCTGTTGATTGCCGATGAACCTACAACGGCGCTCGATGTGACCATCCAGGCGCAGATCCTGCGGCTGATCCGGAAGATCAGGGAAGAGACCGGCATGGCCGTCATGATGATCACCCACGATCTGGGCGTCATTGCCGAGGTGGCCGAGGATGTGGTGGTGGCCTATGCGGGGAAGGCGGTAGAGCAAGCCGATGTGAAAACGATCTTCCGGAATCCTCTCCATCCCTATACGCGCGCCCTTTACAACTCGATTCCCCGGTTGACGGACAGCCGGAAGAAGAGCCTGGACGTCATTTCCGGATCGGTGCCCAATCCGCTTGATTTTCCGCCGGGGTGCAGGTTTCATCCCCGCTGCGGCTTCTGCCGCGATTTCTGTCGCGAAGAGGAGCCGGCGCTGGAGGATGCCGGCGCCGGCCACCGGGTCCGCTGTTTTCTGTACCATGAGGAGAAAAAGGCCTACTTTGCTTGAGAAACGCTAAGGAGAAAAGCGATCTTGCTGGACGTTAAAGACTTGAAGAAATATTTTTCCATCCGGGGCGGCGTTTTTTCCCGTATCCGGGGGTATGTTCAGGCCGTGGACGGCGTCAGCTTCCACCTCAACCGGGGCGAGATTTTGGGGCTCGTGGGGGAGTCGGGCTGCGGAAAGACGACGGTGGGGAGGCTGGTCCTGGGACTCCTGGAACCGACGGCCGGAGAGATCACCTTTGAGGGGGTGAATCTGGCGGGGCTTACGAAAGAGGAACTGCGCCGGATCAAGCGGGACATGCAGATCATTTTTCAGGACCCTTATTCCTCCCTGAATCCCCGGATGACGGCGGGGGACATTATCGGCGAGCCGCTCCGGATCCACGGTGTCGCCAGGGGGAGAGAGAAAAAGGATCGTGTGGCCGCCCTGCTGGAGACGGTGGGGATGGATCCCCGCTATGCCCGGAAGTACCCCCATGAGTTCAGCGGCGGGCAGCGGCAGCGGATCGGGGTGGCCCGTGCGCTGGCCCTGAATCCCAAGCTGATCGTTTGTGACGAACCCCTGTCGGCCCTGGATGTGTCGATTCAGGCCCAGGTGATCAATCTTCTGGAGGATCTGCAGGGCCGTTTCGGCCTCACGTATCTGTTTATCGCCCACGACCTGAGCGTCATCAAGCACATCTCCGACCGGGTCGCCGTCATGTACCTGGGAAAGATTGTGGAAACCGCGTGTACGGACGAGCTCTATGGGCATCCCCTCCATCCCTATACGGAGGCCCTCATTTCAGCCGTGCCGGTGCCGGACCCGACGCTGGCGCGGAAGCAGATCATCCTCAAAGGGGATGTCCCCAGTCCGATAAACCCGCCCTCGGGCTGCCGTTTCCGCACCCGTTGCCCCTATGCCCGGCCCGTCTGCGCCGAGCGGGAGCCGCTTCTCGTGGAGCTGGAAAAGGGACATGAGGCGGCCTGCCACAAGCTCGATGCGGCCCTGGCGTTCCACTGGGGGGAGTAACCCGGAAAAATGGCGGTGATCGGACAAGAAGCATATTTCTCCGGCTGTTGTACCCCCGATGGAACATCCTCCGGAAAGGCGGCCCGCTTTTTTGACCTTCACGGAGATGACCTCCCGTATTTCCGTCCTGCCGATTTCACCGGAACGGCAGATAAAAAAAGGCACACAAAAGTTGGACAAAGACGCCAAAAACATATATAATCCTCAAAAGTGCTCTCGTTCCCGCCTGTTCCCTGCGGCGACCGGAAGCGGCTGCCGGGTCCGATGTGCATTGGCAGGCGGACCGCGGTGCGGGGAGGCCGGCAGGGGGATGAGCGCCGCACATGGATCGATTCAACCGTTGTAGAGGGATTATGTACGTCCGCTTCTGGGGGACGCGAGGCTCGCTGCCCGCGTCGGCAACAGCGCGACAGATCCGGGAGAAGATCTCCCGGGCCATCCGGTCATTCCGATCGCATGATCTCGCCTCCGATGAGGAGATCGAGGCCTTTATCGACCAGGATCTTCCCTTTGCCGTCCGGGGGGGCTATGGGGTCAATACTTCCTGCGTCGAAATCGGCGGGGGCGAGGATTGCGTTCTCTGCGATGCGGGGACGGGCATCCGGGATTTCGGCAACGCCTTTATGCATTCCGAAAAGGGCAGAACAGCAGCCGTTTTTCATCTTTTCCTGTCGCACCTCCACTGGGACCACATCCAGGGTTTCCCGTTCTTCACCCCGGCCTTTCTTCCCGGTCAGGAGATCCATCTCTACGGCGGCCATGCGGATATCGAGGGCGTTTGACCGCCAGCAGGCCGCACCCTTCTCTCCGGTGCCCTTTCGCGCCCTGGGGGCGACGATCGTTTTCCACACCCTCGATACGGAGCGGCCGCGCAGGATCGCCGGGTTCGCCGTCCGTATGTTCCCCCAGAATCATCCCGGGGGGTCGTATGGTTACAGCTTCGTTCGGGAGGGGAAGAAGATCGTCTATTCGACCGATATGGAGCACACGGCAAAGGCGAGAGAAGAAAAATACCCGTTTATCGACCTCTTCCGGGATGCGGACCTGCTCATCTTTGATGCCCAGTACCCCCTGGCGGACGCCATCGGTCCGAAGGAAACCTGGGGCCACTCCAGCAACCTCCTCGGGGTCGAACTCGCCGTCCGCGCCGGGGTGAAGCGTCTCTGTCTCTTCCACAGCGAGCCGACCTGGGAGGATGAGGCCCTGGACCGTTTTCTCGTCGAAACCCGCGGCTATCTGAAGATCCATGCCCCTTCCTCGCCGCTTCGGATTGATCTGGCGTATGACGGCCTTGAGATTGCGCTGTGAAAGAAAGAAATCTGTTTCTGTTCGACTTTGACGGCGTCCTCGCGGATTCTCTGGACCTCTATGCAGAGGCGGTGACGCGCTGCCTGGAGCGGATCGGGACCCCGATCATCCAGGACCGGGAGGATTACCTGGCGCTTTTCGAGGGTAATTTCTACGAGTCGATGGCGGCCCGGGGGGTCGACCTTGCCGCCTTCGCCCGGGCGGCGAAGGAGATTATGCCCGGGATCGACTATGATGCCATGCGCCCCTTCGGCGGCCTTCTCCCCGTACTCGAATCCCTGAAGAAGGACCATCTCCTCGCGGTCATCTCCTCCAACGGTTCGAAGACCATCCGTAAAATGCTCGACCGGTTCGGATTCGATCCCTATTTTCAGGAGGTCCTTGGTTCCGATTTCCTTTTCAGCAAGAGGGAGAAGATCGATCACGCCCTTGCGAAGTACGGCATCCCTCCGGAGAGAACCTTCTATATCGGCGATACGACGGGGGATATCGCGGAGGCCCGGGCCGCCGGCGTCCGGACGGTGGCCGTCACCTGGGGCTGGCACAGCCGGGAAAGGCTCGTTGCCGCCCGCCCGGATGTTCTCGTCGAAACGCCGGAGGATCTGCTTCGCATGGGGTCAGGTCTTGGGAAAGGTAATATTGCCACATCATCGTGAACCCGTTTCCCTGATCGGGGAATAGTTGAGCAGATAGGCGTAGTGTTCCTCAAAAGTATCCTCTTGATATCCATCTTCACAGGCGAAAAAGGCAGGTCTGGTGAGACGGGAGGCAAAGTTCATCTGCACCATCTCGCATGACCGGGGAGATGAGCCGACGTTCGCGGGGATTCAGATCATTTTGAGAGCACCCAAGTACCTGTGATCTTTAATTGCTTGACATATCGCTCCGATGTTCGTATGGTCAACACAAACCAAAGCCGTTTTTTCTCATTAACCCAAACAAAAGAAAGGAGTTCGAACATGTTCAACAAATCTGTCACAATGTTGGCGCTGATTCTCTTATTAATAGGCATCGGCTTCACCGCCTCCAGCGAAGGGGCGGCTTATCCGTCCCGGCCCCTGGAGATCGTGGCGCCTGCGAATCCGGGCGGCGGCTGGGACGCAATGGCCCGAACGATCAACCGCGTCCTCGAGATCGAGAAGCTCTATCCGCAGCCCATGGCGGTTCTGAACAAGCCGGGCGGAGGCGGTGCGGTGGGGATGGCGTACATCAACATGAAGAAAGGCGATGATTACGAGCTGGTGGTGTTTTCGCCGCCATTGATCATCAACACGATCAACAAAACGTTTTCCCAGAGCTATACGACACTGACGCCGCTGGCCAAGTTGATCACGGACTATCAGGTATTCATTGTTAAGGCCGATTCTCCCTACAAGACGTTCAATGATCTGATGGCTGCGGTGAAGAAGAATCCCGGTGCGGTGAAGTTTGCGGGCGGGTCTTCCCCCGGTTCGATGGACCACCTGGCGTTCTGCAAGGTGGCAAAGATGGCGGGGATCAACGCGAAGGATCTCTCGTATGTCGCCTTCTCGGGCGGCGGTGAAGCGCTGACCACCCTCCTGGGCGGGAACGTGGCTTTCGTTTCCAGCGGGACGGGCGAGGTTCTGCAGCACATCCAGGCGGGGACGGTTCGCGCCCTGGCGATCACCTCCGGCGAGCGACGCGGCGGCGCCCTGAAGGACGTCCCGACCCTCAAGGAGCTGGGGATCAACACCACCTATGAAGTGTGGCGGGGCGTTTTCGGGACCCCGGGAATGTCGAAGGATGCGCAGGCCTGGTGGGCGAATACATTAAAGAAGATGGTCGGCACCAAGACCTGGAAGGAGTCCTTGGAGAAGCTTGAGTGGGTTGATGCGTACGCGGATGCAAATGGGTTTGCCAAGTTTCTCAAAGAGGAAGAGAAGTCATACCTGGATTTGATGACGGACCTCGGTTTTGCGAAATAGGGTGCGAGAGCGCTGAAACTCGGCGCCCTTCGCGCTCAGGGTCTTTTTTCGCGCGTACGGGACCCGGGTTTCAGGTGGACGGAAGTTACGGGTTATTGACTTATGTTCCCGGGGCCGGGGAATTTCTCCGGTCCCGGGACATCCGGGAGCCATCATATGAAGGAAAATAGAGAAGAACGGATAGCCAGTATTGTTTTGGTCATTTTTTCCGTGGCCTATCTGATCGGCGCCTTTCTCATCCCGATGCCGGTCCTCAAGCAGCAGTTGGGACCGGGCGGCTTTCCAATCGCGGTCGGTTTTGGGATGCTGATCCTGGCTTGCATCTACGCCTGGCAACAGTTCCGCGGCGAGGTGAAGGCGAAGGAATCGGAGGAGGAGATTGAGAGGCGGGCAGCGATCATCGGCGCGGAGGAGAAGATCGAGAAGAAGGCGGACCTCCGCACGATGGGGTTCATCCTGGGGTTGATGTTGCTCTATGCCTTCTTTTTTGAAATTCTCGGTTATGCCATAGCGACGTTTGTGATGTTTATGGCGGGAGTACTCTACCTGGACCGGCGTCATCTGGTGCGCGACGGGGTGATCGCGGTGATATCGAGTTTCTTTCTGTACTATGTTTTTACCATTTTGCTGCGGGTTCAGCTTCCTGCGGGTCCGCTGAAATTCCTGGAATTTTGACGTGAGATAGAGGAGGTCCGGCGTGGAATTTTTAAGCAGCTTCTGGGGTAACGTGTCCCTCGGGTTCAGCGTGGCGGGGACGCCGTTTAATCTGATGCTCTGTTTCATCGGTGTTTTCCTGGGAACGCTGATCGGCGTTCTGCCGGGGATCGGTCCGATGACGGGCGTGGCGCTGTTGATACCGCTGACCTTCAGTCTGAAGCCGAGCTCAGCGATCATCCTGATGGCGGGGATCTATTACGGGGCGATGTACGGCGGATCGACGACGTCGATTCTGGTGAACACCCCGGGCGAGTCTTCGAGCGTGGTGACGTGCCTGGACGGATACCAGATGGCAAAGAAGGGTCGGGCGGGTCAGGCGCTGGCGGCGGCGGCGATCGGTTCGTTCATCGCGGGCACCTTTGCAACCCTCATGCTGATGCTGTTCGGTCCTTGGGTAGCCGGGATCGCGCTCAAATTCGGCCCCCCGGAGTTTTTCTCCCTGATGTTGGCGGGGCTCACGGTCGTGACCAGTCTGGCGGGCAGGTCGCTGGTCAAGGCGCTGTTTGCGACGCTGTTCGGTCTGGCGATTGCGACCATGGGGATCGACAACCAGAGCGGGGTTCCCCGATTCGTGTTTAACAACCCCGAGCTGATGGACGGCCTCGAGTTTCTGGTGGTTGCGATCGGTTTGTTCGCCCTGTGCGAGGTGTTTGTGAACATGGCGGACATGAAGGGGGCGGTCATGGAGAGGCTGAGCATCAAGGGGAGCCTCTGGATGAGCAAGGAGGACTGGAAACGCTTTTTCCCGTCGTGCATCCGCGGCACGCTCTCCGGTTTCTTCGTCGGCGGGATCGCTGGAGCCGGCGCGGCGGTGGCGAGCTTCGTATCTTACGGGCTGGAGAAGAAATCGAGCAAGCACCGCGACGAACTGGGTCATGGCGCGATCGAAGGGGTGACGGGTCCCGAATCGGCGAACAACGCCGCGGCGGGCGGTTCCCTGATCCACCTGCTGTGCCTGGGGATTCCGGGGAGCGGCACGACCGCCATCATGCTGGGCGCCCTGCTGATGATCGGCCTGCAACCGGGCCCGCTGCTCTTCGTCCAGCAGCCTGATTTTGTCTGGGGCCTGATCGCCAGCATGTATATCGGCAACGCGATGCTGCTGGTCTTGAACCTGCCGCTGGTGGGAATGTGGGTCAAGCTTCTTGACGTCCCGCTCTATCTTCTGATGGTGTTCATCATCATGTTTTCGTTTCTGGGGGTTTACACGGTCAACAACAGCGTTCAGGATCTGTTCCTGATGGTCGGATTCGGCGTAATCGGGTATCTGATGAAGCGTCTGGATATCCCCGCCGCACCCGTCATTCTCGGCATCGTTCTGGGCAAGCTGATGGAAGAGAAGATGCGGCAATCGTTGGTCATCTCCGACGGGAGCCTGATGATTTTCATCAACCGCCCGATTTCGCTCTTCCTGCTGTTTCTGGCGGTCGTGGCGATCACCAACCCCTACTGGAAACAGATCGGCCGCGGCGTTCGCCGGTTGTTCGGCGGGGCGCCCGCCACGTAGATGAGCGAGCCCCTTTGATCGGGAGCCTTATATCCATAGATTTCCAAAAACGATCAGGAGAGAACCCATATGACAGAGCCCCGAACCGCGAGAATTCATCGTGAGTCCAAAGCCGGTCTCGACGAAAGGGGTGATGTCCTCGTTTGCCTTTCACCGGCAGAGGAGAACAGCGGCGTTCAAATCGATATTGAAAGCACCCTCATGTCTATGTTTGGCGACCAGATCCGCGCATCGGCTTTGGGGGTCATCGAAGGATACGGTCTTAAAGATCTGAAGCTGACGATTCGTGACCAGGGCGCTCTGGATTATGCGATCCGGGCCAGGGTTCAAACCGCCGTCGAGAGGGCTGTAAAGGAGGGCGAATAGTGGCAAGACTTCGCCGCTCGCGCATCTATCTGCCGGGCAACCGACCCCGGATGATTCAAAAAGGTCCTTTGCTGGGGACCGATGCGGTGATTCTTGACCTGGAAGACTCGGTGACCCCGGAAGAAAAGGATGCGGCGCGGTTCCTGGTGACCCATGCGATAAAAGCCCTGAACTTCGGAGAGACCGAGGTTATGGTGAGAATCAATCCCCTGAGCACCTGCGGGCTGGAAGATCTCGCAGCCGTGCTTCCGGCAGGACCGGATGCGATCGTCGTCCCCAAATCTGAAAACCGTCAGGGTGTCCAGGCTGTGGAAAAGGCGATTCTCCAAAGCAACTTATCCAAGAGGGTGGCGATCCTGCCGCTGATCGAATCGGCGAAGGGCATTCTCAATGCCTATGAAATAGCCGGCGCTTCGCCCCTGATTGAGGCGATCACCTTTGGCGGTGAGGATTTCACCCAGGATATCGGGGCGACTCGCACCCGGGAAGGACGGGAGATTTTTTTGGGGCGCAGCATGCTTGTCATTGCCGCCAAGGCGGCGGGGGTGCAGGCCCTCGATACGGTTTTTTCGGATTTCAACGATGAAGAAGGGTTGCGCAATGATACCCTGGCCATCAAGCAGATGGGGTTTGACGGCCGTGCGGCGATTCACCCGTCCCAGATTGAAATCATTCATGAGATATTTACCCCCACGGAAGCGGAGATCCAGCATGCGGTCAACGTGATCCGGGCTTCGGAAATCGCCCGCGGCAAAGGCAGCGGCGTGGCCGTCGTCAAAGGGAAAATGATCGACAAGCCGATCATCGAAAGAGCCGAGAAGATCATCCGCATTGCCGAGCGGTTGGACCTGTCGATCCCTGCCCCCGAAGGTTGAGGAGACAAACGTATGTCGGAGGCGCATAGTGTGGTCAATGCCGTCGGCCGGAAAGTGCCCCTGGAAATCGACGGCAGGTGTTACCGTCCCTATGCCGGAGCATTTGCCGAACCTCCCAAAGAGGATAAGCGACGCGTCGGGCCGCGGCTCGGCACCATATTGCATCCCGGCGACGACTGCATGGTCGCCTCCCTTCGGGAAGCCATCGAGCGAATCGAACTCCGGGACGGTATGACCGTATCCTTTCACCACCATTTCCGGGAGGGAGACAAGGTGCTCAATATGGTCATGGCGGAAATTGCCGCCATGGGGTTCAGGAACATGACGATCGCACCGTCCTCGCTGTATTCATGCCATGAACCCCTGATCGATCATATCAAAAACGGTGTGGTTTCCTGCATCGAGGGAGGGAGCGCCCGGGGAAAAGTGGGACGGGCCGTCTCCCGGGGGTTGATGGACCGTCCCATGGTCATTCGCTCGCACGGCGGACGGGTGCGCGCGATCGAACGGGGAGATCTGCACATCGATGCGGCCTTTATCGGCGCGCCCTGCGCCGACACCATCGGAAACTGCAACGGCGTCAAGGGGCCCTCGGCCTGCGGGCCGCTTTCCTATGCCCTGGCAGACGCCATCTACAGTGAAAAAACGGTCGCTGTTACGGATTACATGGAAGAGACCCCCGTCATCCCCATCAGCATCTCCCAGGAGTTCGTGGGGACGGTCGTCCAGGTCGACAATATCGGCGATCCGTCCAAAATCGTGTCCAATACCCTGCGCCTGACCCGGGACACGGTCAATCTCAATATCGCCAAGAATGCGGTGCGCGTCATAGAAGCCTCGGAAATGTTTCGCAATGGGATTCGCTTTCAAACCGGCGCCGGCGGGATTTCCCTGGCCGTGACCCAATTCCTGGGCGAACGCATGAAAAAGCGGGGCATCGTCGGCAGCTTCGGCATGGGAGGCACCACGGAGAGCATGGTCAAGCTGCTTGAAGAGGGGATCATCCATAAGATTTTGACCATCCAGGCTTTCGATCAGTACGCGATTCGATCGCTTCTGAAGGATGTCAACCACATCGAGGTCGGCGCGGGTTTCTATGCCAACCCCCATAACCGCGGTACGGCGGTCAATCTGCTGGACGTCGTCGTTCTGGGCGCCACGGAAATTGATGTCCACTTCAACGTCAACGTCAACACCCACTCGGACGGGATTCTCCAGTATCCCACGGGGGGGCATTCGGATACGGCGGCGGGTGCGAAACTCACCATCATTACCACCCCTCTTATTCGGGGACGCATTCCCGTTGTCGTGGACGATGTGATCGTGGTTTCCACCCCCGGAGAATCCGTCGATGTCCTTGTGACCGATTACGGAATCTCCGTGAATCCCCGACGGCAGGACCTGATCGAGCAGCTTCAAGCGGCAAGAGTTCATCTGAAAACGATTGAGGAACTGCGGGATCTGGCTTACAGCATTACCGGAAAGCCCAGAAAACCCGATTTTACGGATAAGATCGTGGCCCTGATCGAGTATCGGGATGGAACGCTGATCGACGTGCTGAGGGAGGTAGCGTCTTACAGGTCGTAGAGGGTGTCGTCCACGCGGGGCTTGTGTTTCCGGCTCCCCCTTTTCCCTTTTCCCCCGGTGATAAAAGGCTCCTCCCCCTCGAGCAGGTCGCCCATCTCCGCCTCGATCCGATCGGGGTCTTCCCCCTTTTCCAGACGGTTCAGGGCCTCTTCCATGCCGGAGCCGAGGGAGAGTCCGGTCGCATCGGTCAGCTTCCGCATGAGTTGTGCGGCCTGACGCGGGTCATCCTCGCTGATCTTTTCCGCCTCCCCGGCAAGCATCGCCATCGCCTTCTCCATCTTCGCCTCGTCGATGGGGGGCATGTCGTCACCGCCCGGTTCCTCTTTTCCCCGGGAGCCCTTGGCGAAGATTGACATCTGCCGTTTCAGGGGGCGCCGGCACCTCGGGCAGGCGGGGATCTTCGCCGTGTTCACCCCCCGGGAAAAAAAACTGAAAACGGTATTGCAGGGTGCGCAATAGAATTCGTAGATGGGCATGGCTTCTTTCCCTTCTCCTGTTCATGAAAACATTATCGTCGTATGAAATCATTGACCCGGGATGATGATAAAGTAGCAAATCGGGAGGGCGACATCAAGAAAAACTTCCCGTCGCGGGCGAGACTCCTCCATGTCCCGTCCGACGAATGCGTTTAAATTTTACAGATATTCGGTAACTTAGAAAGCAAATGCCTTGACAAATTTCCTTTTGGGGCGTATGGATATCTCAAAATCGTACAGGAAAGCGTTGCATCCCTCCCGGCCAGGGTGTCTCACCCTAGAGCCGCTTACGGAAGATCAGCCCCCTGTCCATCGAAAGAGAGGAATCATGCAAGAGGACCTTATGGAGAACGGCCCCGTGGCCGATGTGGAACCGCAGCCGGTAAAGGCGGAGGGCCGTCCGCAGGAGGCCGGCGGGGAACGGGTTGTCGAACCGGAGAATGCGCTGCCGGAGGTGACCCTCGAGGAACTTCCCGAACTGCCCCGCGCGGCGTGCGCCAAGGCAGGCTGGGCGAAACTGCTTCCGGTCCAGGCCCGGGCGATCCCCTATATTCTGGCCGGACGGAACCTGATGGTCCAGTCGCAGACGGGAAGCGGCAAGACGGGGGCCTTCCTGCTGCCGATCCTGCAGCGGATCGATCTGGCGAGAAAGGGCTGCCAGGCCCTCGTCCTTGTCCCCACCCGGGAGCTTGCCGCTCAGGTCTCCCGTGAGGCGGAGCTCCTGGGCGGCGAACTGGGGCTGCGGACCGCCGTTGTTTACGGCGGCGTGAAATACGGCCCGCAGCTGGACGCCTTCCGCGGGGGGGCGCAACTGGTCGTGGGGACGCCGGGGCGCATCCTCGACCATCTTCTGAAGGGAACCCTGATCCTCGATGATCTGAAAATATTCGTCTTTGACGAGGCGGACCGGATGCTCTCGATGGGGTTCTACCCCGACATGAAACGGGTCCAGCAGTTCCTACCCCAGAGGCCGATCAACGGCTACATGTTCTCCGCGACCATTCCCTCCTTCGTGATCCGCCTCGCCGCAGAGTTCCTCCGCAAGCCCGAGTTCCTCAGCCTGAGCCGGGACCACATCCATGTGTCCGAAACGGATCACATCTACTACGTCGTTCCGGGGATGCAGCGGGAGCGCTCGCTCGTCCGGATCATCGAGATGGAGAACCCCCTTTCGGCGATCATCTTC
>JAPLJW010000135.1 GCA_026388365.1 Deltaproteobacteria bacterium
TTATGTTCCATGACCTGCCTCCTTATTTTTGGCTCTGTATTTGGGATACCCTTCCAAGTATAACCCATGGTGATAAGGAGCAGGTCGCTATTTTTTACTGTCAGCCATTATGTCCAGAATTAGACTGGATGCCGGATCTGGCCTGCCCCGTACCTGATACGGGGTCCGGCATGACAATCTTAGACATGTTTACTTGCCGGAGTAATACTGCATCCGTCACAAGGTGATTTTAGATGGACCGTTACCAGCTCAACCGCAAGGAGTTATCCATAGCCACCGCAGCAGCTTTTTCGCGGAACGCCACGGGGCGCCCGTTCGGTTACGGGAGAACCTTCATCGACTTGATGATGACCGGTATTTCCGGGACGTCCCGGAAACCCTTCTGCATGCCGGTCTTGACGGCGGCGATCTTGTCCACGACGTCCATCCCCTCACTGACTTTGCCAAAGACCGCATACCCATATCCCTGCGGTGTCTTGTCGCGATGGTTCAGAGAGCCATTGTCGACCACATTGATGAAGAACTGGGCGGTGGCTGAATCGACCACCATGGTGCGGGCCATGGCGAGCGTCCCTGGCCGGTTCTTCAGACCATTGTCCGCTTCGTTCTTGATCGGCGGGTTGGTCTGTTTCTGATTCAGGTCGGCCGTGAATCCTCCGCCCTGAATCATGAAGTTGGGAATGACCCGGTGGTAGACGGTGCCGTCATAGAAGCCGCTGTTGACATAGCCCAGGAAGTTCTTTACCGAGATCGGCGCCTCCTTGGTGAAGAGTTCCAGTTTCACATTCCCCATGCTGGTTTCCATGACGACGACAGGGTTCCCGGCGGCCGGTTCGGCGGCGCCCGCGATGCCGGCGCCGAGAATCGGGAGACCGCAGGCCAGGATGACCAGAATCTTTTTCAGCATTGTTTCCTCCTTGAAGTTGTCCATAAAAAAAGTCCCATAAAAATTTTACAATACTTCTGTACGTTCAATCATACTTGATTAATACCACCATACAAACCATAACCATAATTGTTTTCATAAGTTGTTTTCCTTTCATGCTACTCATATCATGACCTACACCCAGAATGTGTATCTCATTTGAATTTAGAATTTTGCCATTTTTTTGAAATGACCGGCAAGTTAATTCTGCAGAATCCAGGTCCTCTACTGCTGGATCAGGTCCTTGATAACCTTAATGATTTCAGACGTGAACTGATCTGCGGCACCCTCTATCTTGCTCGGGTAGCGGTTGATAAAGACGATGATCGTCGCGCCGTTTCCCCCGGCCTGGGTATATGCCGAGCTGTTGTAACCGGTGATCTCACCGGAGTGGCCAATAAATATTCCTCCGTTCATGACGCCAAGTCCGTAGCTGGACGTATTGGGAGACGCAAAAGTCAACTGTTCCTTGTGCATTTCCGGGCTTAACAGCATCCCGCTCGCCAGTGCCTGCAACCAGGTCTTTATGTCCATAAGATCAGAGATCATGCCACCAGCGGTGAAAAAAGGCGTCGGCGATTCATGTAACCGTGCATGAAAGGGACAGGCATCTCCGCTGTCGTGGGAAAACTTGTGTTCTGGAGGCCAAGCTTGTCGATGATCCTGCTTTTGATCTCCTTGCCCACGGTATTGCCCGTAAGCTTCTCGATGATCATGCCGAGCAGTAGATAGTTGGTGTTGTTGTAATCGTAGCCCTGTCCTGGAGGCGCTACCACTCCATGGGCTATCGACATATTTACAACCTGTTTCGGTGTCCACGCTGCGGTGGGATCGGCAAGAAATTTCGACCAGAAGTTCTCGTCATTCGTGTAGTTGAAAAGCCCAGATGTCATATTCAGCAGATTGCGGATGGTTATCTTGTCTCTGTTGGGCACGGTTACGCCCAGGTCGTACATGTCAAGTGTATCTGTCAGTTTGAGTCTTTTCTCGTCGGCAAGCTGGAGGATCATCGTGGCAGTGAAAGTCTTGGTTATGCTGGCAATCCGCACGTGGTCATAAATGGTTGGCCCCGTGCCTGTCTTGATGTCACCAACGCCCTTGCATGAAATCCATTCGCCCTTGCCTGGAACCCAGACGCCGACTATCACCCCCGGCACACCGAACTCCGCCATCTTGGCATCCACGGCCTTGTTCAGTTTGTCCTGAACATCCTGGCTGAACGGCTGCCCGGCGCTCGTGTCTGTACTGCATGATGAAACGCCCAGTGCCGAGAAAGTCAACAGCAGGCACATCAGGAAAACATGAAAGATACGGGGCTGCATTCTAAACCTCCTTTGAATCTCTTTTTTGACTCAGGCTTATGGATTGAATTGATGTTGATGATTGGATCGGGCAGGCCGGTTTCTCCCGACGCAACAGAGCGAATGCCGGGCTGGCCCCGTTTCCCCTGCCGATCTTTTGGGGGAGGCCTTCGCGGCCTCCCCCATTTTATGCTATTTGGTTTTCCCTTTCGCTTCCTTCGCCCGGAGCTTGAGGCTTTTCTCCCGTCGTCTGCGCTTGCGGTCCAATTCCTTCTTCCGTTCGATCTTCTTGTGCTGGCTCATGATACCTCCCTATTATTAGTAGTCAAAACGTGAATAGAGGCTCCGTCCCTCTGTTTCCAATGGTCCGGGGGAAAGGGCGCTTTCCTTATATCTCCCGGATGATGTCCGGGCAGGTGGATCTGCGTCGCCTTCCAATTTCCATATGATACTTCAGGCGTGTGTCTCGGAAACGGCCTTTTCCAGAACGTCCTTGACAAAGGCGTTCAAGGTCTTCCCCTCATTCATGGCATTGCTTACAAGGCGCTTGTGGAGATCGGGATCCAGGCGAAGATTGAAGGCGCCCTTGAAGGGTTTTTCAGGTTGTTTGCCCGTCTCTTTACAGAATTCAAGATAATCGTCAACGGCTTCCTCGAAAACCGTTCGCAGTGAAACAACGTCCGTTCCTTCGTAGCTTACCAGGGCTCGAATGAACTCCAATTTCCCGTAGAAAACCTTATCGCCATCGTTGTAATGAACAGACCCGAAATAGCCATTGTATTCCATCGTGTCTTTCATAGGAGATCCCCCCTCTTCAAAAGTGCTTCTCCCTGTTCAATCTGGTATCGTTTCAATGTCGGTGCGGGGTGTGGCCGATAGGGGATGATCGGATCTGATGTCCGATGGTCGAAACAAACGCGCGATCCCCCGGTTTTCCCTGCCTTGACCCTGGTATATCCGAAGCCTATCAGCAGAGCGGTCATTTCATCCCACGTGAAGTCAGTGGGATGCGCAAGAAATCGCCTTACCAGCTTATCATGTTTGCTCATGAATACCCCTTCGATTGGCAGGATAGCAGAGACCCGTAAAACAGGCAATCGGAAAACCTAAAATTAGTTACCTATATTTCCCGGCTTTCCCGGCATGTCCGGGGATCTTTCGCAGCCTCTGCACGAGCAGGGGACAGGATTACTCTTCTCCAACCAGGGTTGAAACAGGGGGCCGCGCCATCAAAGGTTTGTGCCGCTTGTTTTTTTCTGTTATGGGTTGCGGCAGAGCAAAAAGATTTTTCCATGAAATGTCAAGGTTTCCCTGTTGCATGGGGAGATAACGGGATGTGACATGACCGTCGTGATCGTAATGCCAACTTACAATGAGGTTGCCTGCATCGGCGACATGATCCGCGTTCTGCTGGAAAGAATCTTTCCGGAAATAACCCGGGCGAAGATGCATCTGCTGATCGTGGATGACGAATCTCCGGACCGCACGGGCGATGTGGTCCGGGCAATGGCCTTGCGTGATCCGTGTCTGCATCTTCTGACCGGGACAAGAAGAGGTTTGGGCTGGGCGTATGTCAGGGGGATGATATATGCGATGGAAGTGCTGCACGCCGACGCGGTTATGGAAATGGACGCTGATTTTCAACACGATCCCGCCTGCGTGCCGCACATGGTAGAAAGGCTGCTGGCGGGGGCGGATTATGTCATCGGATCCCGTTATACCGCGGGAGGATCCGTCCCTGCTTCGTGGCTGCGGTATCGCAAATTTCTGAGCTTCTGGGGCAATCGGGCGTTCCGTTACTTTTTGAATGAACGTCGAATTCATGATTATACGACGGGGTTCCGACTCACCCGGGTAAAAGGGGTGTTGGATCAGATCGTTTTGGAGAACGTCTCGGCACTGGAACGATTCGCCTTCAAGATAGACCTGCTTTGCCGGACGCTGCGCCACGCCCGGCGCATCGAGGAAATCCCCATCCATTTTCGGGAACGCCGGGCCGGCACAACCAAGTTTTCCCTGAACGAATTGGCGGCGACCGGTCGCGTTTTGTGTCGATTGCTCGGAAGAAAATTCAGGCGAACAGGGTCTTCTTAACAGTCCAACAATAGTAACGATACTTGGCGCGTTCACATCACAGTCGTCACCCCGGCGGAGGCCGGGGTCCAGTTAAAATAATTCTGGATTCCGGCCTCTGCCGGAATGACCCATGTAAAGACTATTATGGGACAATTAATAAGCGAAGCCGGAGGAAAGGATCTGCATTCCATGAACGGGCGGCTTTTACGGATTTGATGTTTTCTCGCCAGCGACGGCAAGGATTTTCATGTCGTACTTCCGATAGCGGGTGTCTGAATACGGGAGTGGGTTGCGGTACGTCTGGATACAGACGAGATGGTTTTCCCGGAGTCCGAAGTACTGCTGTTTTGCCCACGGCGGAATAATGTCCAATGCGGCGTCGCCGTTTATTTCCACGCCCCGCGCCCCCCCGAGTATGAGCATGCCGTCTCCGAGCTCGGCCTCACTGCGAAGGTTGTTGACGTCCTCTATTTTAAAGAGGGGATTGTAATTCAGCCGATATTTCAGGTAACCGTTCGCCAGATAATCCGTATAATATCTTTGATCGGGGTGCGCCTGGATATAGGCGGCCGCATCGTTGATGTCCTTCAGGCCGTCGTGATAGTAGTTTTGAATGGTATGCAGGCTGTATGCCGAAATCCCGGCAACCAAAAACAGGCCGGTCAACATGATTTTTCGGTATCGGCGGAGACGGGAGAAGCACAATGCGCCGATACACACGACGGGGATGCTCAGGTACGCCTGTAAACGGGGAGGTTTCGGGAACAGGCAATATCGTTTGTTTGCGAATATTTCTCCGATCGAAACGGGTGCGAACTCCAGGGTGATGTAACCGGCCGCCGCCCATATCAGCAATATGGCCATGATCCTGTTTGCATCGGGGGTGAAGCGCTTCCGAACATAAAGAGCCCAGGCGATGGCGCCGAACAGCATCAGGTGATAGTAGATCGAAAAATAGTGGACCACCCCGCGTGAGTATGGTTTGAAAGCAAACGTGTACTGGGTGTACTCGAAAAGTCCGCCATAAAATCCGACGATTTCGAGAAAACCGATGTTGTACTTCTTCAGATGAGGAAGGGCCCAGAGGGCGTTTACGTTGAACACCTGGGCCTTCGACAGCAATGTGTTCTGCAGGAAAGGATCTCCGGAATTGGCGTAGTAGTAATAGGACAGGAGGGCGAAAAACGGAATGAATCCCAGGATGACGAACAGGTGTTGCAGCCTGAACCGGCGATAGATCAGGAAATAGAGGAGGAAAAAGGAGGGCAGGACGACTCCCAATACCTTCATGCCATGGGACAACGAGAAAAACACACCCGACAGGAAAAACCAGAGCCCCGCCTTTTTCGAAGACCCGTTGCCCCGCAGTTGGATTTCGCCCCGGGCGAAGCAAAAGACCGTCAGCCCGACCAACAGCCCCAGCGGGACATCCGGTGAAATCTTCGTCGCAAACGCACAGTCCAGAGGATACACCGCCAGAAGGAATGCGGCGATGAGTCCGAGTTCCCGGTCGCCACCGAACAGACTGACGAAAAAATAGGCGAGGATGACGCCGAATATCGAACAGAGAAAGGGGAAGAGAATGAAGCCGAAGTCGTTGCGCCCGAATGACGCGACCAGGTATTTCACGGGCACGAGGAACGACATCCGGAGTTGGAAGATGTGCGCGGGATCGAATTTGTTTTCGGCGATGATGTTCCTGATGGGTGCGAGGGAATAGCTCCCCTGAACCATGCTGTTGATCGTATTGATGTATATGGCGTCATCGTGCGGATCGGCGCCGACATACCCGATGAAAAACAGCAACCGAAACGCGATCGCGACTGCAACGATGGCGGCCAGCACAATCCGGCACGTCCACAAATCGGAATACGGTTCGTCCTTTGGGCCGCTGCAGGGTTCAATCCCGGATGGTTCGCTGCTCGGTATCTTGTCCATTATCGGCTATCGTATCATCAGTACTTAGAATATTCCCGTCTATTCTTGTCTTGTCCTAAGAAAGAAGAAAGAAGGAGGTTGCAAGCGATAAGCCGATCCCCTTGTATAATCAAGCGCGTTGTTATAAAATGTCGGCGTTGAAAAAACCCTGGGAGAATCTTTCCACCGGGGTAGAGGTGCGATGCGGGGACCGACGGTGATTACAGGTATTTCTTAGCCGAGTGTCGTAAGACAATGAGGACATTCGGCAGGCATGCCGAACCCGATAGGGCACATGATCTTTAACCCATACGAGGAGACTTCACCATGAGCGAGCGCGGCAATCTGGAAGGGCAGTGCATCAACACGATCCGGTTTCTCGCGGCGGACGCCATCGAAAAGGCCAAATCCGGCCACCCCGGCATGCCGATGGGGGCGGCGGCGGCGGCCTTCACCCTCTGGACGCGGCGCCTGAAGCACAATCCGGCCGATCCGCTCTGGCCCGACCGGGACCGCTTTGTTCTGTCGGCCGGGCACGCCTCGATGCTCCTCTATGCCCTCCTTTATCTCTCCGGATACGACCTCTCCCTTGACGACCTGAAGGCTTTTCGCCAGTGGGGGAGCAAAACGCCCGGACATCCGGAGCGCCGGCATCCCGCCGGGGCGGAGATGACGACGGGCCCCCTCGGCCAGGGGCTTGCTGCTGCGGTCGGAATGGCGATCGCGGAGGCCCGCCTCGCGGCCCGGTTCAACCGGCCCGGATATACGGTCGTGGATCACCGAACCTACGTTTTTGCCAGCGACGGCGATCTGATGGAAGGGCTCTCCGCGGAGGCTTGCGCGCTCGCCGGCCACCTCGGCCTGGGGAAATTGACCATTCTGTACGACGACAACCGGATCTCCCTGTCGGGCGCCACTTTGCTTTGTTTTACCGAAGATATCGACAAGCGGTTCGCCGCGTCCGGCTGGCAGGTGATCGCCGTCGAGGACGGCAACGACACGGCGGCGGTCGACCGGGCGCTCGCTTCGGCGGCGGCGGAGACCGCAAAGCCTTCGCTTATCCGTCTCCAGACGACGATCGGCTTTGGCGCGCCCCGGAAGCAGAATACCAGTGCGGCCCACGGATCGCCGCTCGGGGCGGAGGAGCTGAAGGCGGCCAAGGAGAACCTTGGCTGGCCGGTCGATCCCCTCTTTTTCGTCCCGGAGGAGGCCCTGGGTTTCTTCCGGCAGGCCGCGGCCGCAAGCGCGAAAAAACAGGATTCCTGGAAGGAGGCGTTCCGGAGCTACGCCGCCGCATATCCGGAGGCGGCCGCCGAATTCGAACGGATCATGAAGGGCGAACTCCCGGCCGGCTGGGACAAGGGGCTGCCCGTTTACGGCCCCGGGACAAAGGACGTGGCGACGCGCAAGACATCCGAGGCCGTTCTCCAGGCCCTCGGGGCGGCGATCCCGGAACTGATGGGGGGGGGCGGCCGATCTGAACCCCTCCACCTTCTCCTGGCTCAAGGGGATGGGTGATTTCCAGAAGCCGAGCGATACCCCCGTCTGCCTGGAAGGGGCATGCGGCGGGGAGTGGGGCTACGGCGGCCGGAACATCCATTTCGGCGTCCGGGAGCACGCGATGGCCGCGATCGCCGGCGGCATGGCGATGCACGGGGGGATACTCCCCTTCACCGGGACCTTCTTCACCTTCGCCGACTACATGCGGCCGTCGATCCGCCTGGCCGCCCTGATGGGCCTTCATGTGATCTACATTTTCACGCACGACAGCATCGGCGTCGGCGAGGACGGCCCGACCCACCAGCCCGTCGAGCACCTGATGAGCCTGCGGGTGATCCCCAACCTGGTCGTCATCCGTCCGGCCGACGCCAACGAGACGGTCGAGGCCTGGCGCATGGCGATCGAAAACGGGGCCGGTCCAACCGCTCTCATCTTCACCCGCCAGAACCTGCCGGTTTCGGACCGTTCGACGGTTGGTCCGGCGGACGGTCTCCGGAAGGGGGGATACATCTTCTGGGAGTCGGGCGAGGGCGCGCCGGAGGCGATCCTGATCGGGACCGGTTCGGAGCTCCACCTCGCCCTTGCGGCGGGAAAAACGCTTGCCGCGGAGGGGGTCCGCGTCCGCATCGTCTCGCTTCCGAGCTGGGAGCTCTTCGACCGTCAGCCGCAGGCGTACCGGGACCGGGTTCTTCCGCCCGCGGTGCGCGCAAGGGTCGCCGTCGAGGCGGGGGTCCGCCTGGGGTGGGAGCGCTACGTCGGTCTTGCGGGGGCCGTCGTGGGAATCGACCGTTTCGGCGCGAGCGCCCCGTACCAGACCATCTATGAAAAATTCGGGATCACCGCGGAAGCGGTCGCGGCACAGGTGCGGCGGCTTCTGGGGAAATAACGGAGAAGGGGAGAAAGGGAGGAAATGGCCATGAAGACATCCATGACGTTTCGCCCGGAGTCCTGCCGGGCGGCGGCGGATGAGGCCCGCAAGGCCTTGGCGGCCGGGCGGGTCGTGGAACGGATCCGGCGGAAGGACCATACCCTCTGGAAGTCCGAGCCTGCGGAGATCGCAAACCGCCTCGGCTGGCTCGACAGCTCGCAGGCGATGCAGGGGCGACTCGCCGAGATTGCAACCGTCGTCGATGGGATACGCGCCGATGGCTTCAATTTCGCCCTCCTCCTCGGAATGGGGGGCTCCAGCCTCGCGCCCGAGGTTTTTAGGAAGGTCTTCGGTCAGGCCGACGGCTTTCTCGACCTCGCTGTCCTGGACAGCACGGACCCGGGGGCAGTCCTGGCCAACGCCAAACGCCTTGACCTTCGCCGGACGCTCTTTGTCGTCTCCACGAAGTCGGGTGGGACGGTCGAGACCTTCTCCTTCATGAAGTATTTTTATAACCGGGTTGCAGAGAACCTCGGGGCGGAGGCGGCGGGGAGACACTTCCTGGCGATCACCGATCCCGGGAGTGCCCTGGCTGCTCTGGCCCGGGAGCGCCATTTCCGCCACGCCTTCCTCAACGACCCGGAGATCGGCGGGCGCTATTCGGCCCTTTCCTGTTTCGGCCTTGTCCCGGCGGCGTTGATCGGAATGGATGTCGGGCTTCTGCTGGAGCGGGCCGCGGCGGCCGCGAAAGGTGAATTTGCCGGCGCAGGTGAACCGATGAACGGCGCCGTCCTTGGGGCGCTTCTCGGGGAATTTGCGGCTCAAGGCCGCGACAAGCTCACCTTCGTCTTTTCGCCGCAGCTCGCCGCCTTCGGCGACTGGGTGGAGCAGCTCCTTGCGGAGAGCACGGGGAAGGAGGGGGAGGGGATTCTGCCGGTCGTGGGTGAGGAGATCGGGCCGCCTTTGGTCTACGGCGGCGACCGCGTCTTCTGCTCGATCCGGATCGCCGGAGACGCCGCGGAGGAGGAGCAACTGAAGGCGCTCGCCAAGGCCGGCCATCCCGTTGTCGATATCGGGCTTGCCGATCCCCATGACCTGGGCGGCCAGTGTTTCTTCTGGGAGATGGCCACGGCGGTTGCCGGCTGGCGGCTGGCGATCAACCCGTTCGATCAGCCGGACGTGGAGGCGGCGAAGGTTCTCTCCCGGAAAATGATCGCGGAGTACCGCGAAAAGGGATCGATGCCGCCGGAGACGCCGTCCCTGAAGGCGCCCGGTCTCTCCGTCTATGGCGTCGTTGCGGCGGAGAAGCCGGAGGAGGCCCTGACGGCGTTTCTCGCGCAGGCGAAGCCGGGCGCGTATGCCGCGCTCCAGGCCTATCTGACGCCGTCCCCCGGAATGGACGAGGCCCTGCAGCGCCTCCGGGCACGGATCCGGGACCGTTTCCATCTGGTCACGACCGTGGGCTACGGGCCCCGCTTCCTCCACTCGACGGGGCAGCTCCACAAGGGAGACGCCGGGCGCGGCCTGTTCATCCAGCTCACGGCGGACGATCCCCGGGATGCGCCGATCCCCGACGAACTCGGGCGGCCGGAATCCGGGCTCACGTTCGGCGTCCTGAAACAGGCCCAAGTCTTCGGCGACCGGCAGGCCCTGCTCAACGCGGGCCGCCGCGCGATCCGGATCCACCTCCACGGAAATCCGGCGGACGGCATATCCCGCTTGACGGCGACCCTGTAACCCCCCGGAGGAAAAAAGCGATGATCCCGGGAACCCTGAACCGTCTGCAGCACGAGAAGAGTCCCTACCTCCTCCAGCATGCCGAAAATCCCGTGGACTGGCACCCCTGGGGGGAGGAGGCCTTCACCCGGGCGAAGCAGGAAGACAAACCGGTCTTCCTGTCGGTCGGCTATTCCACCTGCCACTGGTGCCATGTCATGGCCCATGAATCCTTTGAAGACGAGGAGACCGCCGCCCTCCTCAACGAGGCCTTCGTCTGCGTCAAGGTGGATCGCGAGGAGAGGCCGGATATCGACGGGATTTACATGCGAGTCTGCCAGATGATGACCGGGGGCGGGGGATGGCCGCTGACCGTCGTCATGACGCCGGAGCGGCGCCCCTTCTTTGCGGCCACCTACATTCCCAAAGAGAGCCGGTGGGGCAGAACGGGGCTCATCGCGCTGATCCCGCAGATCGGCAGACAATGGCGGACGGAGCGCGAACGGATCGAAGCGGCGGCGGACCGGGTCGTATCGTTCCTGCAAAACACGGTCTCCGGTTCGGAGCGGGGGGAAGCCCCCGGTGAAGAGACCCTCTCCGACGCCTTTGCGGAGCTTCAGGGACAGTTCGATGCGGAGTTCGGCGGATTCGGCGCCGCCCCGAAGTTCCCGATGCCTCATCAACTGCTCTTCCTGCTCCGGCACGGGGAGAGGACCGGCGGAGGAGAGGCGATCCGGATGGCGGAGAAGACCCTCCGGGCGATGCGACGGGGCGGGATCTTCGATCAGCTCGGCTACGGCTTCCACCGCTACAGCACCGATCGGCAATGGCTCGTTCCCCACTTCGAGAAGATGCTCTACGACCAGGCCCTCTGCGTTCTATCTTGCACGGAGGCCTTCCAGGCGGGTGGCGACGGGGAACACGCCCGAACCGCGCGGGAGGTCCTGGAATACGTGTTGCGCGACCTGCACGCGCCCGAAGGGGGATTTTACGCCGCCGAGGACGCCGACAGCGAGGGGGAGGAGGGACTTTTCTACCTCTGGGGGATGGATGAGATCCGCCGCCTCCTCGGTCCGGAGAAGGCCCGCTTTGCGGCGGAGATCTTCGGTCTTGAGGAGGGGGGAAATTTCACGGACCCCGTGACGGGAAATCGGACGGGACGGAACATCCTCCACCTTGCCGATTCGGAGGAGGAGGCCGCCGCAGGGCATGGGATTTCCGGGGAGGCGCTCCGGCGGCGCCTGGAGGAGGTGCGTCTTTGTCTCCTGGCCGCCCGTGCCGGAAGGGTCCGTCCCCGGCGGGACGAAAAGATCCTCGCGGACTGGAACGGCCTGATGATTGCCGCCCTGGCCAGGGCGGCCTGCGTTCTCAATGAACCCCGGTATCTCGATGAGGCCCGCGCGGCCGCCGACTTCGTCCGGACAGGGATGCAAACCCCGGACGGCCGGCTCTTCCACCGCTGGTGCGGCGGCGAGCCGGCCATGGCGGGAAACCTCGATGATTACGCCTTCATGATCTGGGGGCTGATCGAATTGTATGAGGCGGGGTTTGCCGCCCGCGACCTGCGGATGGCGCTCGAACTTCAGCGGATTTTGGCGGACCGCTTCCGGGATCCGGAAGGCGGCTTCTTCTTTACGCCGGACGACGGCGAGAAACTCCTCACCCGGCTGAAGGAGGGCCACGACGGGGCCGTCCCGTCGGGAAACGCCGTGACGCTGATGAACCTGATCCGCCTGGGGAGGATGACCGGAGATTCCCGGCTGGAGGAAGAGGCGGCGGCGCTGAGCCGCGCCTTCGCCGAATCCATCCGGCAGCTCCCATCCGCCCATGCCCAGTGGCTGGTTGCGCTGGAACTCCTGGCGGCCCCCTCCTGCGAGGTGGTGATCGCGGGCCGTCCGGAAGCCATGGAGGTGATCGCGGGCCGTCCGGAAGCCATGGATACCCGGGGGTTGATCGATGTCGTTCGGCGGCGCCGTCATCCAAGGCCGGTCCTTCTGTTTCGTCCCGAGGGGGAGACGGCGCTGGAAATCGCGGAGCTCGCGCCGTTCACGCGGGAGATGGGGGTGATTCACGGCCGGGCCGCCGCCTACGTCTGCAGCGGCTTTTCCTGCAAAAGGCCGGTGACCGACCCAGAGGAGCTGGCGGCGATCCTTGCCGCGGGAGGGAAAGATGAAGATCAGCAACGTCGGTGAGATGAAGGCGATGGACCGTCAGGCCATCGAGCAGTTCGGGATCCCCGAAGAGATCCTCATGGAAAACGCCGGGCGGGCGGCATTCGAGATCCTCTCCGGGGAGTGGGGGGTCGCGGGGAGGCGGTATGTTCTCTTCTGCGGGGCCGGGCACAACGGCGGCGACGGCCTTGTCGTGGCGCGCCACATCCTTGCCGGCGGCGGGACCCCCCGGATCTTTCTTGTCGGGGACCCTGAGCGTTTCCGAGGGGCGGCAAAGACCAACTGGGGGATCATCGCGCGGCTTCCCATCGCGGTGAAGCGCGTCCAGAAGATCGCGGCGGTCCGGTCGGCGGTCCTCCATGCGGACGGGATCGTTGACGCCCTGTTCGGGACGGGCCTCGACCGTGACGTGGACGGCGTCTGCCGCAAGGTGATCGATCTGATCAATGCGGCCGGCCGGCCGGTTCTCAGCCTGGATATCCCCTCCGGCGTTTCCGGCGACACCGGGGAAATCCTGGGAACGGCGGTCCAAGCGGACGATACCGTAACCTTCGGCCTTCCCAAGATCGGAAACCT
>JAPLJW010000259.1 GCA_026388365.1 Deltaproteobacteria bacterium
CGCCGATAAAGATGTTCAGCAGCCAGCTCGCCGCGCCGATGATCAGGGCGCCCAGAACGGCGGTCCAGAATCCCCGGACATCGAATCCGGGAATGACGGCGGAGACGATCATGAGCATCAGCGCATTGATCACAAAGGTGAAAAGCCCGAGGGTCAGGATGTTGACGGGCAGCGTCAGCAGGATGAGGAGGGGACGGAAAAACGCATTGAGGATCCCGAGGAGCGCCGCAGCAAGAAGGGCGGGGAAAACACCATTCACGCGGATGCCGTCCAGCATCCAGGAGGCCGCCAGGACGGCCGCCGTCAACACCAGCCAGCGCAACAGGACACCCCTCATCGCGTAATCCTCCGATTATTCGTTATCCTCATGTTCTGAGCCTTAGCCGCTCTTTAACGAAAGGTCTTGAACTTCTCTTTTCCGGCGCCGCAGACCGGGCAGACCTCCGGCAGGACGCCGTCCGCAACGTAGCCGCAGACCAGACAGACGTGGTAGGTCGTCTCTCGCTCTTCCAGAAGGTGGTTCATCGCCTCCCTGTAGAGCTTTGCATGGGTTTCTTCGACATCCCGGCTCTGGCTGAAATGGAGAACCGCGGCCCGGTCTCCCTCCGCTTCGGCCTCCTTGACGAATCGGCCGTATGCGACCTCCGCCACCCCCTGCTCCGACTGGAAGCTCTCCGTCAGGTTTTCCTCCGTCGTCTTGATCTCTTTGAGGACCCGGAGCGCCCGCGCCCCATGAATCTCTTCGGACCAGGCAATCACCCGGAAGAGCTTCGCCATCTGCGGATACCCCTCCTCCTCCGCCTTTTCCGCGTACACCTTCAGGCGCAGGGCCGCCTTGGCCTCACCCGCATAGGCCTGCTGCAACGCATCCTTTGTTCCTCCCATAACGCTTCCCCCTCTTAAAACCCCCTCCCTCTATTCCGGCTCGAACTCATCCTTGGCGGCGCCGCAGAGTGGGCAGACCCAGTCTTCGGGAAGCTTTTCAAAAGGAACCCCCTCCCCGATTCCCGCTTCGGGATCACCGACTTCCGGGTCATAGACATAACCACAGATACTGCATACATATTTTCCCATGATTTTCCCTCCTCTTAAAATGAATTGGCCGTTTTCCCGGGAATCTTCCCGCCGTGCCCCCCCGTTGTCTCCGCTGCTGCCGCCCTTTCTAAATACGGCACCGAACCTTCTCCGCCATCTTTATTCCGAAATCATAACAGCGGGCGAGGACCCCAGCGTCCGGCACGTTCTTCACCCGGATCCCCTCCCCCGCCTTCTCGACCTTCATCTCCGCGAGGATTTCTTCGATCTCCTGCACCGCCTCTCCGCTCCAGCCGTATGATCCGAAGGCGGCGCCGATGAGGTTCCTCGGTTTTAACCCCTTGAGATAGGTCAGAATGTCCGCCATGTTCGGGAGCAGGTGGTTGTTGAGCGTCGACGAACCGACGGCGATCGCCCCGGCGCCCAGAAGTTCATAGACGACATCGCTCCGGTGCACCCCGTCCATCGATAGAAGCTTCACCCCAAGCCCTCCCGCCGCGAGGCCCTCGCTGACCGCACGGGCCATCTTTTCCGTGCTGTGCCACATCGTCGCATAGACGACGACCGCCTTCGCCTCCGGTTTCTGGGCGGCCCATTTCGCATAGCTCCCGATGATCCCCCCGGTCTCTTTCCGCCAGATTGGCCCATGGTCCGGGGCTATGATTCGGAAGGAGAGGCCCGCAGCGGTGACCTTCTCGATGAGCTTGAGAACCAGGGGCGAGTAGGGCAGAATGATGTTTGCGTAGTAAGTCGCCGCCTCATAGGCGAGAATCGCCGGGTCGCACGCGTCGGCAAACCGCTCCAGGGAGGCGTAGTGCATCCCGAAGGCATCCTGGGAGAAGAGGAGTTGCTCCTCGTTCAGGTAGGCAAACATGCTGTCGGGCCAATGGAGCATCCGGGTCTCCATGAACGTGAGGGAGCGATTGCCGAGGCTGAGCGTCTCTCCGTCCTGGACGGCCGTGATCTCCCGTTCGAGAGAAAAAAGTTCCTTGAGGGTTTTCGCCCCCGCGGCGGAGGCAAACACATTCTTGGGATGCACCGCCGCGATCACCTCCCGGAGGGACCCGGAGTGGTCCATCTCCGAGTGGTTGGAGACGATATATTCGATCTTTCCCGGATCAACAACGGAGGCGATACGGGCCATCATCTCCTCCCGGAAGGGGGCCTTGACCGTATCGATCAGCGTGATCTTGTCCGCAAGGATCAGATAGGCGTTGTAGGTGCTTCCCCGCCTTGTCTGATAACCGTGAAAATCACGGATATTCCAGTCGATGGCGCCGACCCACCAGACATCCTCCGTCACCGGAAACGCTTTGAACGTATTCTTCATCGCTTCACCTCTTCGTGAGAATTTGCTAACATTTAGAAACAGCCGCCTGTCCGATTTCGAATGCGCGGAGGTTTGCCTCCACCCGCGCGGCCGGCATCCCCTCCCGGATCACCGTCTCAAAAAGCTCCCGGTCAATGGGAAGAACGCCCAGACCCGCGACGGCGCCGATCATGACGACGTTTCCCAGGATGGAATTGCCCAGACGGATCGCCTCCTCCGTTGCAGTGAGAAACCGGGCCTCCGCCGCAAGTGTTGTGACGGTGTCCCGGATCGTCCCCGCCGATGGATATTCATCCTCACCGGTGATCACGCCGACGGGGTAGATGGGGCGCAGGTTCACCAAAACTTTCACGGAAGGGTTCCCGTAATCCGACAGCACCCGGATCGCTTCGATCGGTTCGAGGGCGACGATCAGATCCGCCATCCCTTTCGGGATCTGGGGACTCCAGACCGTTGTCGGCGAGACCCGGATATGGCTCATGACCGAACCGCCCCGCTGGGACATCCCGAAAGTCTCCCCGATCGTCACCCGGAACCCCTTCCGAACCAGCATGTTCGACAACACCCGGGAGGCCATGACATTCCCCTGTCCTCCCACGCCCGTGATCACGATATTGTAAGGATCTTTCGCAAGCGTCTCCCTCATGCCTTTGCCGCCTCCTCGCTCCGGATCGCCCCTGCCGGACAGATCCCGGCGCAGAACCCGCAGCCGGCGCAGATCACATCGTCGATCTCGGCTTTTTTCCTCTCCCGGTTCCAGAGAAGCCCCGGGCACCGGAAGATCCGCGTGCAGAGGCGGTTGCAGCCGCAGGCCTCTCCCCGGCAGAGCGCCTCGTCCACCCGCACGAGAAACCTCTTCTTCCCTTTATTCTCCGGGGAGAGGGCGCAGGATTGTTTCAGGATGAGAACCTTCACGCCCGGATCTTCCAGGAGGCGGTTCAGCGCCTCCCTTGTCCCCGTCAGGTCGAAGGGGTCCCCGATCGTCACCCGAATGCCCATCGCGCCGCAGATGGCGGCGATATCGACCTTCGGGACGGCCTCCCCCATGGCATTCACATCGAGTCCCGGGTGGGACTGAAATCCGGTCATTGCCGTTCCGCTGTTGTCGAGGGCGATAAAGGTGATGTCCGCGTTCTGGTGGACGGCGTTGATCAGCGCGGGGATGGCCGCGTGGTAGAAGGTTGAATCCCCGCAGACGGCAATGGCCGGCTGTTCCATGCCGAACGGTCCCAACTTTCCGAACCCGGAGGCGATGCCCGTCCCCGACCCCATCGCATGGAGTGTTTTTGCCGTGTGGAAACCGGCCGCGGGGAAGAGGGAGGCCATCGCGTAGCAGCCGATGTCCCCGCAGACAAATCCGTCGCGGCTGTCGCGCTGGAGCGCCTCACGGATGGCCCAGAAGGAGGCTCGGTGGGGACAGCCGGGGCAAAAGGTCTGCTCGCGTTTTGGCAGCGCGGCCGTGAGCGCCCGGAGCTTCTCTCTGTATTCCGCGGGAATTGCGGGCGGGTCGATCCCCAGGATCCGGCCTACGACGGCGGCCACAAGGTCCGGATTCAGTTCCCCGACCATCGGCAGGTTTCCATCGTTCTTCCCGTAAAAGGTCTTGATCCCGATCTCCCCCGCCTGCTCCGCGGCGACGATCTTGACCTGGTCTTCGATAAACGGAAGCACCTCCTCGACGATCAGGACCTTCTCCGCCCTGCGCAGATGTCTTTTCAGCAATGCCTGCGGCAGCGGCCAAGTCGTTCCGAGCTTGAGGATGCCCACGCGACCCTTCGCGCGAAGAAGCGATACGGCCTCCCGGCTATAGAGGGTGCAGGCGCTGCTCGTGACGATCAGCAGTTCCGGCGTCTCCGGCCCCTCATAGGCATTTAAGGGACTTTCCTCAAAGAGCGCAGCCGCCTTCCGCAGCTTTGCCTGCTGGAGACGGTGCTTCTGAACCACAGGGGCGCTGATCATCGGTCCGCGATCGGGATCGGAAACCGGTCCGTCGCAGTGGAATTGCGCCTTGACCGTCAAGGCCGGCAGAATTCCCAGCACGACGTTCCCGCTTGCATGCGACATCCGGGTCACGCTGCGGACCATGACAACGTTCCTGATTTGTTCCGATAGGTCAAAGGCCCAGCGGGTCATCTCCTTTGCTTCTTCAAAATCCGCCGGTTCGAGAAGCGGAATCTCCATCAGCCGAGCAAAATGGCGGGATTCCCCTTCGTTGACGCTGGAGAGGGCCCCGGGATCGTCGCAGGTGACGAGGATCATTCCGCCCCGCGTCCCCGATCCGGTCAGGTGGAGCAGAAAATCGGAGGCGACATTGACCCCGTTCTGCTTCATGACGCAAAGGGAGCGGAGCCCCGCAAAGGAGGCCGCCGCAGCGACTTCCATGGCCACCTTCTCGTTGGTGGACCACTCCACGTAAAGCTTACCCGCCTCCGAAAAGCGCGAAAGCGTCTCGATAATCTCCGAAGAAGGGGTGCCGGGATAGCCGGCGGCAACCCTTACCCCGGCCTCCAGGGCGCCGCGGGCAATCGCTTCGTTCCCCATCAGCAAAACCTCGGCCCCTTCCTTCTGTTCACGATCCATGGACATGCGGTTCCTCCACGCTTACCGTTTACCGTTCGCCGCCGCCCTTTTCTTCCCCTGGGATGCCGCTTTCAATTTCTCTAAATTTCCCGGCGGTGTTGCGCGGAATTCGAGAACCCCGCGTCGGCGCGCCAGCTCCAGGAGATCCATTCCCCGTTGCGTCCGGACGATCACCTGGTTCCAGGAGTGCGCCGTCGCCCACCCCTCCGGAAGCCTGGCCGATCCCACCGACAGGTCGCTGAATTCGGCGGTCATGTCATCACAAGTGCGACAGGCCTCCCGGACGCAGGGGTCGACCTCGTCGAGCGAGATCCGTAAGGTTTCTTCGGTCGTGTAAACCTCGAGGGTATGGTAACGGCTGGGCGGGATATCCATCCCTGTCACACGGGAAAGATCCGTCTTTTTCTTCAGCAGGGAGGCCAGTTTTTGCCAGGAGAGGGCCCAGCCGCAGAAAAGCCCCACGACAAGGTGGAGCTTTTCAATGCCGCTTTCGACTTCTGACGCGGGCTGGGTGCGCATCTTGGCCAAGGCTAACGCTTGGCATGGTGTGGCCACGACGCCGATCTTTGATGCTTCTCCCCGGCAGACCCGGTTGAATTCGGACACGGTGGGAGAAACGACGAAACGGCTTTTTCCCATCCCTGCAACAACTTCCGCATCGGTAATCGACACGCTGCGGGGGAGAATCTCCTCCCCTTTTTCCGCAAGGATGGCCGTATCGATGAGGCCGTCCTGAAGGGCAAGCGTCATGAGTGCGGTCACGGTTCCGCCATGCTGCGCCCGTCGCCGGATGTCATTATCCGCCGCGCGCGCCATGAAGAACCCCTTAACCGCCCCCAGCTCCGGCGTGCAGTCCGTCTCCGGATAGAGCTTCCGTCGCAGGTCGTCCAGATCCGCCGGCGTCCGTGGGCAGCAGGCATAACACCGTCCCTGGGCAAGGTCGCAGGAATGAAGGGTCACCGTACGGTCGTGATAGATGGTCTGATAGGGACAGAGGCCGACGCAGGCGCCGCAACCCGTGCAGAGACCGGTTCTGAGGACCTGTTCCTCGAGTTCCTTTTGTCCTCCCCTGCCTCTTCTCTGGCCCTCCGGATCTGATTCCCAATCCGTCATGATGCCGCTTCCACCTCCATCTTTCCAATGTTCGGATATGGACCCATATTCCCGATGAATCGCTTCCATTCTAACACAAGCAGTCGTTTTTCTGTCAACCCCAAATCACCCAAAATCGATTAAAAAAGATAATGACGGTTATTAAATTTTTCTGTAAGACTTCTGTTGACAAAGACATACTCTTATATTATGAAGGCCTCCAATAACCGATCTTCCCCAGTAGCTCAGTCGGTAGAGCAGATGGCTGTTAACCATCGGGTCCGTGGTTCGAGTCCGCGCTGGGGAGCCAAAAATAACAGGGGGTTAGCTGAATATTGGTTAACCCCCTTTCGTTTGCTTGGTGAATCTGTCCCCACTCTGTCCCCACTGTTCTTGTTTCTACAGGTAGTTTTTTATCTTTGGATGATCCTGATTACATCCTCCGGACAGGGTGGCAACGAAGATTTTTCATCATATCGGCTAATGCCCATACGCAATGAATCTTTGGACATGGTTGCTTGAGAAACCCGGTTTCATTCGGCAGTACGCCTCCAAGGTCAGGAACTGCTGCCTGTTAAATAGTCCATATCGAGGGCCTTCCTGAAGACGGGGGCTTCCCTCAGATCAGGGAGCTCATAGTCCATGACCAGGTGCAGGAAACCTATGACGATCTTAAAGGTGGCCCCCCAGAGAAGATCATTCTTTTCGCCGTCAGGAAGGACGAGACAGGGAAAGTAATCTTTCTGCTGAAGGCTGTCGGGCACCTCAAGGTAAAGCCGGCCAAAGCGCGCTGGATCGTAGAAGAAATTCAGGGGGACGTCGATCACGCGGGCGACCTCGCGGTTTGGACGGGCCGTCCGGGGCCGCTTGATCCAGCCACAGACGGGGAAAATGGTACGCTGGATGAGCACGAGGGAATGAGCCGGTAATGGCCCAAGGAACTGTACATCCCAAGGGTATAGGCCGATTTCCTCCCAAGCCTCGCGCAGGGCATTGGCAAGAAACAGGGTGATGGTATGCCAGGCGATGTTCCCCCTTTGACGGGCCAGATGGCAGCCGGCCCCGCGGCACACGGGAGACAACGGGCTTACGAGGAAAAAACGGAGCAAAGGATCGAGCCAGGGATGGAGCATTCCTCCGGGTGCGCCGATGTCTCCCCCTTGTACGGTCCGAGAGGCCCTTTTGATCAGGCGGAAACACCATTGTTTCTCTGTATGTTTGTCAACGGACAGAAAACCCAGTCCAAGCAGCACCCCCGCAGCCGAAGGATTCGGTTGACCGAAGCCGGTGGGAATGTTTTTCCAGGGGGAATGCATTTCGGCCAATGCAAGGCGCTCCGCGATACGCTGGAGGAATGTCTCCCGGTCTTTTAAAAGCAGGGCTGTTTGTCCGGACGGGTTCGTGGCGGAATCCTTCCTGAACCGGTGCCGGCCCGTGCGGTCAGGCGCCGGTAATAAAAAAGCCTGGCGCAGTGTCAGGCTTCCGATACCTTGACGGCAGTGCCGGGAATTGAACCCCGGACACCGCAGCGATGAACGATATCCTTCAAATGATGGTCAACACCGCGCCTCTGTTATCATTTTCATATCCCGTTTTCCGGGGCTTGTCAATGAAAACCCCGGCATTCGATGTGCATCATATTGATAAGGGCTTTTTTGACGCCGCCACACGGTCAGCAGAAGGTCGATCAGGACGGGCTTAAAATGATCTGGACTTTCACAAATGATCAGGAATCAGTAGGGTTGAGTGAAGTTGTTGGAGGAGTTGGTGTTGGATTATGGATGGTTTGCCCTGTTGCCATTTCATAAGCCTTGTGTTATTAAGTCAAATGAGGTGCGAGCGCGGAAACCACATTGTCATCCGGATATAGAAAGAGACTACCATAGCGAGATTACCATAGAGGGATTACCATGAAAGATGTTGTCGTCTTATCTGCATGCAGAACCGCAATAGGAACCTTCGGCGGAACGCTTCGGGACTTCAACTGCGCCTTACTCGGCAGCGTCGTCATGAAGGAGGCCGTGAAAAGGGCCGGGATCGAAGCCAGTCTCATCGACGACGTCCGCTTTGGTTGCTGCATGGAGCCGGTGGACGCCCTGAACGTCACCCGGATCGCCGCCCTGATGGCGGGCATTCCGGAGACCGTCACGGCCGTCACGGTGAACCGGGTTTGCATCTCCGGGATGGAGGCCGTCGTCTCCGGCATGGCAATGATCCAGGCCGGTATGGCGGACGTCATCCTCGCCGGCGGGATGGAGCATATGTCGGGGATCGCTTATTCCGTCCCCGCGGCCCGCTGGGGTTGCCGATTCCAGGACCAGGTCTTTGTGGACGACATCGTCCACGGCCTTCATGCGGGCTCGCATCTCCTCCCCGGCTTGGAGAAAGGTCCTGTAAAGGAGGGAGGCGTGATCGAACTCTTCCGCGGTAAACCCTACATCATGGGGGTCACCGCTGAACTCATCGCCCAGATATACAACCTCAGCCGAGAGGAGATCGACGCGGTCGCCCTGCGGAGTCACAACAACGCCGAGAGGGCTACCCGCGAAGGGGATTTCCGGGAGGAGATCGTTCCCGTGGAGATCCCCCAGCGCAAAGGAAAGCCCCCGGTGATCTTTTTGAAAGACGAACATTTCCGTCCTGGTCTGACGGCAGCCGACCTCGCGGCCCTTCCCGCCGCATTTGTTCCCAAAACCGGCAAGGTCACGGCGGGGAACTCCTCCGGCGTGAATGACGGTGCGAGCGCCATGATCATCATGTCCGTGGAAAAGGCGAAAGAACTCGGTCTGAAGCCCATTGCCCGGATCAAGGCAGTCGGCCGCGGCGGCTGCCATCCCTCCGTCATGGGACTGAGCCCCGTACCGGCTGTCCGTAATCTCCTCCAGAGATCGGACATGAAACTGAACGACTTTGAACTGATCGAGGTGAATGAGGCCTTTGCCGCCCAGTACCTGGGTTGCGAGCGGGAGCTTGGCCTCAACCGCGAGTTGACCAACGTCAACGGCTCGGGCGTCGGTCTCGGTCATCCGGTGGGCTCCACGGGCTGCCGGATCATGGTCACCCTCCTCCATGCAATGAAGAAACAGGGGAAGACCCTCGGCATGGCGACGCTCTGCGGCGGCGGCGGCGTATCGCTGGCCACCGTCCTGGAGATGTGCTGATCGGGAACCGCCTCAACCGGATGATCCCGCCGTGATGCCGCGACCGATCCATCCGCATCATCATGTTTTTCGTCGGAGCGGTTCTCTGCATCCGGACGCTTATTTCCTGATGTCTGCATGTCCGCTTAGGGGTGCTGCGCTTTTACACCTTCCGCACCGTTCACCGTCGGCGCCGACGTTTCCGTCCCCATCTCCCGGCCTCGACGGTCCGCGGCATCCGGTTTTGCGGCATGACCCGTTGAAGGCGGCGTCGATCCGTTACCGGCCGGTTCATTCAGCATCAGCTCATATTCGGGGATAACGATCCCCCGGCGGATCATGATCCGGTAGATCGCCTCCGTCCGGTTCTCCACATACCGGCCTCCCTCAACGGGATGGTGGCGATGCGGGTTGGGCAGGACCACGGCGAGCGCCGCCGCCTCACGCGCCGTCAGAGCGCCTGCCCCCTTTCCGAAATAATAACGGGCAGCGGCCTCAATGCCGAAGATCCCGTCCCCCCACTCCGCAACGTTCAAATAAAGCTCGATGATCCGCCGCTTGGAGAGATTCCACTCCAGGCGCCAGGTCAGGATCGCCTCCTTCAGTTTCCGGACGGGGTTCTTCGCCGGGGTGAGGTAAAGGTTCTTCGCAAGCTGCTGGCTGATCGTACTCCCGCCCGACTTGAAGCGTCCTTTCTGGAAGTCCTTCTCGATCGCCTTCTGGATCGCCTCGAAATCAAATCCCTCATGGGACCAGAATTTGTCGTCTTCGGCGATAATGACCGCCTTGACGGCATAGGGTGAGATCTCTGAGAGCGGCACCCACACCTGCCGAATGCGTTTTTGAAGACCGGTCTTCTCCCATTGCCGCTCCCGGTACTCCATGAAGGCGGTTTTCTCGGGGCGTTCCCGTTTCAACCGGGAGACATCCGGATAGATCAGATAAAGGACGATGTTCCCTAAAAAAGCCGCCGCCAGCAAAAACGCAACGCGCCGGATCCATTTTTTCCACATATTCTACAATCCTTAAACCAGCCCTGTCCGTGTCGCCGGATGCCCGGAAACATAACCCATTTTTCACGCCTTGGAAAGCGAAAGACAGGCAACCATACTTGAAAAAACAGGTAGCAGAGGCTTCTCTGTTAAATTAAGGTGTTAAATTAAGGTTGACTTCCGGCAATAATTTCGATAAAGGAATTGTTAATTTCAGTGTACAGTTTGTCATCCATTGGCCTAATCTGTGCATCGTTCCAGCATTCGTGGATCTCCCGAATACCCAGGAGGAGGCACTTCATGATGAGACGGCGGATTTCCCTATGGATGGGACTCGGCGTCCTGTTCACGACCCTGCTTCTTTGCGGAAATGCCCCGGCAAAAGAGACGTATTCGGTTCAGCCCGGCGATACCCTCTTTGGAATCGCCGCGAAGAGCGGCGTTACCCCGGACGCGCTGAAGGCAGCCAACCGCCTGAAAGGCAACCGCCTCCAGACAAATCAGATCCTCGTCATCCCCCCCCATAAAAGCAGCAAGACCGTAAAATCAAAGCCATCCTCTATTCCCCGGACGGAAATCTACTCGGTGAAGAAAGGGGACACACTCGCCGGCATCTCCCGGAAGACGGGGATTTCCGTTTCCGAAATGCGGGAATTGAACCGGATCCGGGGGAA
>JAPLJW010000233.1 GCA_026388365.1 Deltaproteobacteria bacterium
GCAATACGAAGGATGAGCGCACCGCGGCCCTGAAGGAGCTCTACCCGTACGTGAAGAAGGACATCAAGGAGACCCTCGAGGCCATGGAAGGCCTGCCGGTCACCATCCGTCTGCTCGACCCGCCGCTGCACGAGTTCGTGCCGCAGGGCGCCGAAAAGCAGGCGGAACTGGCCCTGGCGCTGGGCATCGCGCCGGAGGAGGTCCGAAAGCGCGGCGAAGACCTGCATGAATCCAACCCGATGATGGGTCACCGCGGCATCCGCCTCGGCATTACCTATCCGGAGGTGAGCGAGATGCAGATCCGCGCGATCTTCGAGTGCGCCGCCGAGCTGATCCGGACCGGCAGGAAGTGCGTTCCGGAGATCATGGTGCCGGTCACCTGCGACGTCTCCGAACTCGACGTCACCCGAAAGATCGTGGACCGCGTCCACGCCGAAATCCTGAAGCAATTCGATCTGAAGGCCCTGGAGTACAAGTACGGCACGATGATCGAAATCCCGCGCGCCGCGCTCCTCTCCGACCGCATGGCAAAGAGCGCCGATTTCTTCTCCTTCGGCACCAACGATTTAAGCCAAATGACGTTCGGATTCAGCCGCGACGACATCGGTGCATTCATGAACGAATACCTCGACCAGAAACTCCTCGCCGCCGATCCGTTCCAGACGATCGACCAGGACGGCGTCGGCCAGCTCATCACGATGTCCGTCGAAAAAGGCCGCGCCACCCGGCCGGACCTTAAGGTCGGCATCTGCGGCGAGCAGGGCGGCGACCCGGCCTCCGTCGAGTTCTGTTACAAAACCGGACTGAATTACGTGAGCTGCTCGCCGTTCCGCGTGCCGATCGCGCGCCTCGCGGCGGCCCAGGCGGCGATCAAGGTCCGTGTGAAACAGTAACGGTTTCACGCACCACGACTTGATCGAGGGCGCATTTTGAATCTTCCGTCCCAAAAGATTGCCGATGGATGAGGACAAATCATAACCTATTGGTGAACAGGACCGTGGAAAGCTGAAGAAACAAATGGGCTGGACCTTTTTATCCTTGATCGGATATCATAAATCATATACGATCCGATCGTAATACAATCGATCATTTCCACAGACGAATCCGGGATTGGTCACCGCCGGGTATTCCGATGATGGAGAGGATGCTGAGGTCATACAGACCGATACCGCCCTGTATGAGGTCAAGAACAGAGAACGGAACAGCAATCAGCGCTGCGGGGAGAAATGATCACACGGAGCGGGGCACTGCGCCGCAAGATAGAAAGAAATGGATTGATCATCATTGCCGGTATGATCACGTTGCTCTACTGGCTGTTTGACTCCCTCATCGCGGGTCAGATGATCACCCGAACGATTATTGCCCTGTCCATCGGTATCTATGGCGCCTTGACCCAGTTTCTGATCAGTTCACAGAGGACCGCAAAAAAGGCCTTGCAGGAAGCCCATCGGGAACTGGAGCAACGGTCCCTCCAAATTGAAACAGCGAACAAGGAACTGGAGCTCGCCTATTCCTGGATGCGGGACAGCAGAGACCATTTGAGACAATACATGTATGAAGAGGATATTGGTTTTTTAACGGATAAAGAGGGGAAAATCGAAGGGATCACGGAGCGCGCACTCAACCTTACGGGAAAATCGCGTGAAGCCCTGATGGGAAACAATATCATAGATCTTCTGCATGAGAGTTCTCGGGAAAATTTCAAGCGGGAATTGACGCAGGCCTGGAACGGCCTTACCCTGCATCTGAATGTTCGATTGGAGCGGCAGAAAAATCCCGAGAAAATTTTTGAGGCCAAATTAACCCGGATGACCGTGTCGGAAAAAAGGCTGCTGCTGGCCATCCTGCGCTGATTGCTATCGATTTGATCTGCAAAAACAACGACCCAATTTGTTGTGACAGAATCTCATCGATCTACAAAATCGCTTCTCGTATCCTCACCTCGCATAAAAGCAAGCTCTGATCAGCCAGTATCAGTTAATGCCCGTTCACATCAGCCAATGTTATAACGTGAAAAAAATTATGATTTTCTGAATAGGATAGGCCTTATGAAACTTGCCGAGACGATCTTAGCCGACCGCGTGCGGACCACCGAAGTTACGGCTCTCGCTTCCAGATTCCCTTGATTGGGAAATCATTCTGATGCCACTTACCCGCTGTGGTAATCGTGTCATCAGACCATGTGCCCGTCATCGAGCCGCTTGTCGGTTTGCCCTCCCGGGTGGTAGACTCAAGTGCAAGTTTCACCGCACCCTCCGACGTGATTGTTCCCTTCAAATAGGTGCGCGTGTCGGTAATCGCGGAGAGCCAGGAAGCAGAAACCGTACCTTGCTTTACGGTCACCGTCACCGGCCGGCATGAATACATGCAGAATTGACCTCGGTAGGTTCCGTCGTAGCGGTCCGGACCAGCACCGGTAGATGATACGGTTTTTTGCGGAACCGCCACAGTCACGGCGGCCTGCTGCGCGGCCTGTTTCTTCGCCGCCTCCGCCTGCTGAAGCTCGACCTGCGCGGCCTTGAGTTCGGCCTGCAGTTTGGCTTCACGCTGGGTGGCCTCTCTGGCGATGCGCTCCTGCTCGGCCTGCAGTTTGGCTTCGCGCTGGGCGGCTTCCCTGGTGATGCGCTCCTGCTCCGCCTGCTGTTTGGCTTCGCGTTGGGCGGCTTCCCTGGCGATGCGCTCCTGCTCGACCTGCAGTTTGGCTTCACGCTGGGCGGCTTCCCTGGCGATGCGCTCCTGTTCAGATTTTCCTTGCGCAGTCAACAGTTCGGCCCGCAATTTCGCTTCACGCTCGACCGCTTCTCTGGCCGTTCGCTCCAACTCGGCCTTGCGCTGTTCCTCCACCGTCAGGCGTGCCTGGTCAGCGGCGGTGCGTTTGGACTCTGCTTCCGTTGCGCTGCGCGCCTCCTCGATCCGTTGCATGTCATGGGCGCGGTACGCCCAATAGCCGACGGCGGCAATCAGAACCAGGGCGGATATCCCTGCGGCGATCAGCCGCTGTTTAGCGTATCTGCGCCATATCGGGATCGACGGCAGCGTGCCGGCCGCCGTCCCGGTGATGGAGAAGGTGCGAATCGGCTCCGCGATGTTCTTGAAGCTTCGCTCGCCCAGTTGCTTGAACTGCAGCGACAGCTTGTTGCGGATCTGATCGTAGACGCTGCCCGACAGACAGATACCTCCGGGCTCCGCAATCGCCTGGATGCGTGACGCAACGTTGACGCCGTCGCCCAGCAGATCGTCGCCCTGAATGATGACGTCTCCCAGATTGATGCCGATGCGAAAAAGCATCCGCTGTTCCGGCGGCAGGTGCTCGTTCCGCGTCCGCAACGCGGTCTGGATTTCGGTCGCGCACCGCACCGCTTCAACCGCGCTCGGAAACTCGACAAGGACCGCGTCTCCCGCGGTATTGAAGATCCGTCCGTGGTGCTGCCTGAGCAGCCCGTCGAAAACCTCGCGATGGCCCCGGAAGATCTCGACGGTGCGCTCCTCGTTCTCCTGCATCATCCGGCTGTAACCGAAGACGTCGGCCACCAGGATCGTCGAAAGCCTGCGCTCGAGTGGCGGCGGGCTGTCCGTGGAGGGTTTGTCGTCCTGCATGTCTCGCTCCAGAACGCTGCCGATCGAAATTGTATAGATAACCTTAACTTATTGTACGCCAACTGTCGGGGTTCCGATTTACCCTGCACCGCCCAGTGGTGCTATCCCCCTAATTTCTATCTTAACGAACGTGCGCGGGTCGCCGAGGTCACGGTTCACGTACCAAGATCACCTTGAGTGGAATGCTATTATGATTCCACGTACCCGCTGCTGTAATCGTGTCATCGGACCACTTTCCCGTCATCGTGCCGGTTATCGGTCTGCCTTTCTGGTCGAAAGCCTCAACTGCAAGTTTCACCGCACCCGTGGGCGAGATCGTTCCCTTCAAGGCGCGCCTGCCGGTGCCGGAGAGCCAGGAGCCAGAAACCGTGCCTTGTTTTACGGTCACCGTCACCGGCAAGCATGCCTGCCCGCACCATTGACCTCGGTAGGTTCCGTCGAAGCGGTCCGTGGCGGCGCCGGCGGGCGATGCGACCCGTTTCTTCGCCTCCTCCGCCTGCTGCAGCGCGGCCTGCGCGGCCTGTTTCTTCGCCGCCTCCGCCTGCTGAAGCTCGACCTGCGCGGCCTTGAGTTCGGCCTGCAGTTTGGCTTCGCGCTCGGCGGCCTCTCTGGCGAGGCGCTCCTGCTCGGCCTGCAGTTTGGCTTCGCGCAGGGCGGCTTCTCTGGCAATGCGCTCCTGCTCGCCCTGCTGTTTGGCTTCGCGCTCGGCGGCTTCCCTGGCAATGCGCTCCTGCTCGCCCTGCTGTTTGGCTTCGCGTTGGGCGGCTTCCCTGGCGATGCGCTCCTTCTCGACCTGCAGTTTGGCTTCACGCTGGGCGGCTTCCCTGGCGATGCGCTCCTGTTCAGATTTTCCTTGCACAGTCAACAGTTCGGCCCGCAATTTGGCTTCACGCTCGACCGCTTCTCTGGCCGTTCGCTCCAACTCGGCCTTGCGCTGTTCCTCCACCGTCAGGCGTGCCTGGTCAGCGGCGGCGCGGTCGGCCTCTTTTTCCGCCGCCATGCGCGTCTCTTCGATCCGTTGTGTGTCATGGGTGCGGTACGCCCAATAGCCGACGGCGGCCATAAGAACCATGGCGGACAACCCTGCGGCGATCATCCGCTGTTTAGCGCTTCTACGCCATGTTGGGATCGACGGCAGCGCGTCGCCCCCCACATCGGTGATGGAGAAGGTGCGAATCGGCTCCGCGATGTTCTTGAAGCTTCGCTCACCCAGTTGCTTAAACTGCAGCGACAGTTTGTTGCGGATCTGATCGTAAACGCTGCCCGAGAGGCAGATGCCGCCGGGCTCGGCAATCGTCTGGATGCGCGCCGCGACGTTGACGCCGTCACCCAGCAGATCATTGCCCTGAACGATGACGTCGCCCAGATTGACGCCGATGCGAAAAAGCATGCGTTGTTCCGGCGGCAGGTGCTCGTTCCGCGTGCGCAACGCGGTCTGGATTTCCGTTGCACAACGCACCGCCTCCACCGCGCTCGGAAACTCGGCGAGGACCGCGTCCCCTGCGGTATTGAAAATTCGTCCATGGTGCTGCCTGAGCAGCCCGTCGAAAATCTCGCGATGGCCCCGAAAGATTTCAACGGTCCGCTCTTCGTTCTCCTGCATCATCCGGCTGTACCCGAAGACGTCGGCCACCAGGATCGTTGACAGCCTGCGCTCGAGTGATGGTGGACTGCCCGCCGGGAGTTTGTCGTCTTGCATATCTTGCTCCAAAACACTGCCGATTGGAATTGTGCCGATAATCTTAACCCATCGTGCGCCGGCTGTCGGGGTTCCGATTCGCCCTGCGCCGCCCCGGCAGAATGAAGTGAATCAACGCGCACCGCAGTCGCACGTGATTGGTGGATAAGGCATTGTTTTTGACGGGGGTAGTGTAAGCAGAGCGAATTTGCATGTCAAGAAAATAATGGCCACAAAAATGTGGGGTGCGACGCCGATGATCATGGCACGGATGTATCCGGGAACCCGTCCTATCATGAGAGCGATTCGCTTTTCGCCATTTCATTCGTCACGAAGGCCTTTTCGCGTATAATCCGGATAGGCCTGTCATGTGCGGTCATTATTCGAGAACTTTGAATCGCTTCGGGTTTTATTCCCCGCCGCTTGCTGCGAAATACGGCTGGCCATCAGGACTGATGAAACAAGGGCCTGTGTCGGGAAGAGATGCGGCGGCCCATCGAACGTTCCGCTTCAGAATATATAAGGAGATCCTCCCCGCGTGAGCAATATCACACAGATAATGTGAGGATGTTCACATAGTTTACCTTATGATGGCTTGACAATACCCCAAAAGTGTCGTTACCCTGCAATCAAGAGAAATGATCAGGGAGTTTGATCTTTTTATTTTTTGATCATATTGGCACATAGGACCTGAAAAGGGCAAACCATTACGAAAGTATGGGACGCAAAACCACTGACCTAAGTCCTCACGGGGATAGGGTGGCAGGGTTGCCAGGCGATAGCAGCATCTCCAGAGTGTCTGTTTCGCAGGGCAGCAAAGAGAAATGGAGGTGCGCCATGAAAGTCATTAAGAACCCTTCCAGCATACCGCAATTCATATTTCCTCCAAATCTGTTTTATCTCCTCTTGTTGATCCTTCCATGCCGAAGGTGTTTTAGCCGGGTCGTACATTTTATGGGCGGGGATGTCGCGTGGTCCGAACAGGAAAAACAGAAAATGAGAGGGGGGAAGCATGGAGAAGATTTGCATTGTGAAGCTTAGAAAAAGAATGACAAATCCCGTCGATGTTCAGAAAGCGTGGGGGGAGCGAGACGTCGCAAACGAAGACAGAAGGTTAAAAGGCCTATCTTTAGCCGGTGCCGACAACCGCTGCATCAGAGAAATAGATGACGGAAGTTTTCGTCCCGATGATAAAAAAGACGCGGCAGACAGGACCGTTTTATTGATGCTGACGCAGGATCAAACGAGAGCGCTGCGAACCAATCCCCACATCGTATCCTTCTTAAGCACAAAGTCCGCCGAAGGATCGGAAGCCCTGAGAGATCGGGACGGGACGATTGTGGTCAAATTTGAATTCGGGTCGATACCCCCTATGCGATTATTGAAAGTGGAAGAAGTGATTCAGATGCTCAGAATCAGCAGGAGTTATCTCAACAAGCTTGTCAGGCAAGGGAAGTTGAAGAGCTACAAGCTCGGGCGGCTCCGGCGCCTTATACTCGATGATATTCTTTCCTATCTTGAAGGCAGCCGGGAGTTGACCAGCATGCGGCAACAGGATTCGGAATCGAAAATAATCCAAAAAGGGACTGCGTAACGTTATATCAGACAGGAGGTATGAATCATGTATTATGAATATTGGGGTCTGAAAAAACCAGCCTTTGACAATGTTCCCGACCCGTCCATGTACGTGGAATGCCACGCTTCCATGGAAAATGCCATCGCGGAAACGCTCTTTGCTATTGAGGAAGGCGATGAGTGCATCGCGGTGATCGTTGGCGACGTCGGTCTGGGAAAAACAATGTCCATACGAATGATGATTGACGCTCTGGATCAGGACAAATATAAAATCGCCCTCATCACAAATCCGGGCATCAGCTTTGTGCAGATCCTTCAGGAGATTATCGGTCAACTCACGGGGAAGCAGTGCGAGGAAAAGAGGAAGGTGGATCTGTTGGAAATCTTCAATCGCCTCCTCTTTTCGACCCTGGAGGAGGGCAGGAAAATACTTATTTTCATTGATGAGGCCAATGCCATTACCCCCATGAATCTGGAAAATCTCCGTTTGCTGACGAACATGCAGGGCGATAAAAGAAATCTCTTTACGATGGTGCTTGCCGGGCAGATTGAGTTTGCCCGGAGGCTTGAACACCCGAAGCGGGCCAACCTTTTTCAACGGGTTGGAACCTACAGCAGAATCGACAAACTCGAATCGGTCGACAAGGTCAGAAAGTATGTTGAAACCAGAGTGGCGCTGGCAGGGGCGACGAAAAGGATTTTTGCAGACGATGCCTTTGATATCCTTTGGGAACAGTCTGATCATGGCGTCCCGCGCTTGGTCAACAAGTTGTCCAAACTCTGCCTGAAGGCCGGCGAGACGAACCATTTTGAATGGATCACCGGTGAAATTGTGGGGCAAATCAGTTCTCGTTTTCATAAATTGACGGGACCCGCCATCCAGAAAAGAAAATCGCGCAGATGCATTCCAACGGAAGTTCAGTCAGGTGGGAACCCAAAAGCGGAGGGGAACGAGGCTGCAGACGTTACCCATCCGGAAGAAGAATGGTCAGGCCGGATTGAAAATGAACAAACGGCGTTTATCACGCAGCAGACCTTGCCGCAGGAAGAGCGAAATGCGGAGGGGGAAGCGTCGGACCCGGCAGCAAAAGACGCCATGTCATTCACACCACCACAACAGTCTCATGAGGAACCGGAACACGCAAAGAGGGATTCCGAAGCGGAGATGTGCATCGGCCATGTCAGAATAAAAATAAATTTCCCCGAACACTTGATGAAACAATCCTTGTCATCCAGTCAGGAATACCGTTTTAAATTGGCCGGCGGGATCGCTGCCGAAACGCTGAGAAAATATCCTCACCTGGTAACGTCTCATTCCACAGATCCTGTTCCGATTTGGCTGGAGATCCGGGATTTTGTACTGAACCGGATTACGCATACAAGCCGTATGTAAATGCTTCCGAGAGGGGAGATAGATTTATGAACCATCGGGATCGGGTCTCTGCCCGCCGGTCGTTTCATAAGGAAGGCACGCAGGATAAGGCAGAAGACGGCCGTTATGAGGACATGCAATCTTATCCTGCGGGCACCGGCTGTGAGGATTCCCATGCCGACACCCATGCGAATCTGGGATTCTTTTATCTGGAACAGGGGAAACCCGAAGAGGCTTTAGTCTGTTTCAGCAAGGTCATTGAGTTGGAGCCCAATAATCCGGAAGCTTACAATAACATGGGATATGTCCATGAAACGATGGATCGCCTGTCCGGTGCGCTGCACCTGTATCAAAAGGCCCTGGCGCTGGACAAAAATAATGTGGAAGCATTCATCAACATTGCGCATATCCGCGATATGGAGGGCAACTACCCTGGAGCCCTTCAGAACTATAAAGCGGCGCTGGCCATCGAACCGGATCATGTCAATGCGCACTTTTGTCTCGGCGTCCTTTACGACCGGTATGATATGTTCGATGAGGCCATTGATCAGTATCAACAGGTTCTGGATCTCGATCCCCTGCACCGAAAGGCCATCTTCAATCTGAGCAATCTCTATATTCAAACGGGAAATGACCCTGCGGCTATTGAACTTTTGAAACTTCTACTCGAACAGGATCCGGATTATGCGGAGGCCTGGAACAATATGGGCTCTCTCTACGAAGAACTCGGTCAAATCGACATGGCCTTGAGTGCTTGGCAGCAGTGCCTGACATTGCAGCCCACGCAGGTCAAGGCGAACATTAATCTGGCGCGCATCCAGTATCGTTTATGGAAATCGGGTGGCAGCGGCTACCGCAAAGAAGAAATCATCAACAGACTTAAATTTGTCCTTTCTCTTGATCCGCTCAGTGATCAAGCAAAAAACCTTTTAGAACGGGTTGAGGCAAGCGAGGAGGAGATTACTTAATTTTTTTCAATCTGATGGAGCTTTCGTGGCCCCGCCGCTTTTTACGTCGTCCAGCCCATCGGGAAGCAGCGGAAATGTGGACGGGACCGTGCTTTCAGACCGCCCGGGTCTTCCAGATCCCGTCCTCCATGATGATCCGCGTCGTCTTGCCGGGACGGGGCGGCTGCCGGTATGCGGCGAGGGTGTATTCCGAATCGTGGGGGAGGCGGATGCCGAAACTGTCCGCCGTCCGGAAGGCCTCGGGGTAGATTGTGAAGATCCGCTGCGCCCGGGCGACGTCAAAGAGCTGCCTGGTATTGGAAAAGGCCAGCAATTCTTCGATCGTCTTGAGGGTGGGCGGCATCAGGACGATCCGCCCCGCCGCGTGCTCCGCCAGCGCGAAGGCAGGGGTCAGCCAGCGGGACTCCGTCAGCTCCATCCGGTCGTGGACGGGGACCTGACCTTCCGGGAGTCTGGCCAGGAAAAAACGGGCGTCGAACCGCCGGGGCTCGATCTCCGGGGTGATCCAATGGGAATAGGGGACCAGCAGATCGGGGGCGAAGAGGAGTCCTTCCCGCCGGACCATCTCTAAAAGGGTGAGTCTCCCCTCGTGGAGTTCCAGACGATAGGCGGCGAATCGGGCGGCCGTTTCCGGAGCGGACAGATCGACCACGCTTCCGCGGGCGTCGCGGGCAAGAAGCACCCCCGCCTCCTCGAAGGTTTCCCGGATGGCCGCCACAAAGAGACTGAGGGCAGTCGCCTCCGGAAGGTCCGTTTCCTGGATCAGGCGTTTAGCATCGGCCACGCGGAAACCGTCAAAGCAGGCCACCAGTTCCGGGGCCGCATCGGCGTCGTCCAGGCGGCCTCCGGGAAAGACATAGGCCCCGCCCATGAAGACCTGGTTCCGACCGCGCCGCATGAGGAAGACCTCATAGGGCCCTCCTGCCCGGTCGCGGAGCAGGATAACCGTTGCGGCATCCCGCGGTGTCCGGTCCACTCTGGTTCTGCCTTCGCTTTTCGTGAAAAAGCTGCCCGTCCCCAATGGCTTTTCTCCACAATTACTTGGCAAGCAGGCCGCCATCGTTCACCAGGATCTGGCCCGTCATGTAAGCCGAAGCGTCCGAGGCGAGAAAGACGGCAAGCCCCTTCATGTCGTCGCAATCCCCGATCCGCCCGAGGGGAATGTCAGCAAGCGCGAGGTCATAGGCGGCCTTGAATTCCGGCTTTTCGATGTACGCCATCATATCGGTCCGGAAGAAACCGGGGGCGATCGCGTTCACGCGGATCCTGCAGGGCGCAAGCTTTACGGCGAGGTTCATCGTGAGCAAGTTGATTGCGGCCTTCGTCGAGTTGTAGGGGACGGCCGGGTGGACCATCTCCTCCGAACCCCGGAATCCCATGACCGACGAGATGTTGATGATATTGCCTCCGCCCTGGTTCTTCATGACGTTGGCGACCTTCTGGGTGAGGATCCAGACGCCGCGGACGTTTACGTTGAAGAGCTGATCCCATTTCTCCAGCGGGAATTCCAGCGTGGGCGCGCCCCATGTCGCCCCGGCGTTGTTCACCAGGATGTCGATCCGGGGAAATTTCTTCAGCGCCGCTTTGAGCATGGCGTCGATGGCCTCCGGATTCGCCATATCGCAGGCAACGGGGAAAACCTTCACACCGAATCCCTCGGAGAGGGCCTGCGCCGTAGCCTCCAGGTTCTTCATCTTCCGGGAGGTGAGAATCAGATCCGCCCCCGCCTCCGCGAGCCCCGTGGCGATGAACTTCCCGATCCCCCTGCCCCCGCCCGTCACGAGGGCGACCTTGCCGCTCAACCTGAACAGATCGTACAATTTCATGCGAACCTCCTGCAATAGGTTATTGGGCCCGCGGGAAACGGGCGAACCTTACCTCTTCATAAATAAATTTGAAACCATGGGTGGATCTCCCGGGGAGACGGAAGCGATTGATCATCGATCATAACGTCCCCGATGTCAATGTCAAAAAACCTCGGATGCATAACATCCCTTGACAAGCAAAAACAGCCTTCCTATACTTCAGATCATTGAAAGCCCTGCCTTATTAAAAAAGGTTGCGATAATAATATCTTGCGCTGGTCATGACCATTCTTCCCAGCATAATATTAAAAAACGCACTGTACGAAAAGATACGGGCTTTTGTTCTTCACAGAAAACGAGGAATCTGCTATGGGTTGGCTCAACCAATCGTCAGGGATATTCCATCTATGAAGCTGCATCCGATGTCTGATTACGAAGAGATCTCTCCGCGATTCAAAGAAGCCCTCATTCGTCGCATGAAGATGGATTCACCCTTCTGGCAACTCCTCGGGATGGAACTTGTAGATGTAAAGAAGGGCTGGGCTAAGGTCCGGCTTCCCTTTCACCACAAACTTGTCCAACCTCTGGGGATCGCCCATGGCGGTGCCGTCTTTGCATCCGCCGATTCCGCTGTTGCGATGGCGCTGATCGGTCTCGTGGACCGCGGCGACAGCTTCACGACTGTTGAGATGAAAATCAATTTTCTGCGGCCTTTCGACGGCGGTGAGATCTTTGCCGAGGCGAGAATCGTCCACTTGGGAACCAAAACGGCACTGGGAGAGATCGAGGTCCGCAACGGCACGGGCGACCTTGTCGCCATGGCCTTGGCGACATATATGATTATCAAAAAAACCGGGGTTTAGTGTCCTCCGCAACGGGGCGGAACCTTTGTCCAGATCTACAACTATCATTTCTCGCGGCAGTACGGCTTCTGGTAGCCCTATGTCGAGCAGGTGATCTATCGCTATCTCGATTGCGGCGACCTGAATAACGGCTTTGCCCGTGTGAAAATGTTGTTTATTAAGAGTAACGCTTATTGACTACCGTTGTTTACACTTTTTTAAAAAGTGGGGCTATCGTGGGGCAAAATGACCAATGACTGAAAAAGCAAAAGGGCGTTACGGTTGCCCTATTGCCCGCAAGCCCTTGATTTCATTTGGTGCCGGAGGTCGGAATCGAACCGACATGATCGCAAGGACCGGGGGATTTTGAGTCCCCTGCGTCTACCAGTTTCACCACTCCGGCGCGGCGCTGATTATTAAAAGGGGGGCATTCAAAAGTCAAGAAAAATGTATTGACAAGGCTCGAAACCCTGTGTTAGGGGCTTATCCGTTCCGCAAACGGAAACATGTGGGGTTGTAGCTCAGCTGGGAGAGCGCTTGAATGGCATTCAAGAGGCCGCGAGTTCGATCCTCGCCAGCTCCACCAAGTCTATCAAAGGGGTTAACGGAAAACGTTAACCCCTTTTTCTTGGAATGTTCGTCCTCGATCACCGTCACGCAGTTGATGACGGTTTCCCGCAATAAAAAACCCGAATCTCTCCAGAAACGGCATTGCTGAAAGCTCCGCCTCTTTCTCCTGCCCTGCGTTCATCTAAAAAGATATCCAGAAATGGTCCTTTGGGAATGAACATGAAAGGCAGGAGGAGGTGCGGTTTCCCACTGCGTTTCATTTGACATGGCCTTTAAGAAAGCGTAAATATCGTATCTGATGTTGAAGTTATATTGAACGCGATGAGGAGGATAAAATGAGCATATTAAAGGAATTTAAAGAGTTCGCCGTTAAAGGGAATGTCATTGACATGGCCGTTGGTATTATTGTCGGAGTGGCCTTCGGCAAGATCGTTTCTTCTGTGGTCAGCGATGTGATTATGCCCCCCATCGGTCTCATCATCGGCGGGATAGACTTCAGTAAGCTCTCTATCATCTTGAAGGGAGTGCCGGGCGACCCCGCTGCCGTGGTCATTGCCTATGGCAAGTTCATCCAAACGGTTGTCGATTTTACCATCGTGGCATTCATCATATTTATGCTGTTAAAAGCGATTAACACATTAAAACGAAAGGCAGAAGCCGTTCCCGCTCCGCCGGCGCCTTCAAAGGAAGAGGCGCTGCTTGCGGAAATACGGGACATCCTAAAGGAAAAACGGTAAGCAATTCATAGAATAGGCGTGAATAACAATCGCACAAACCCGGGCCGGCGATTCCGCCCGGTCCGGGTTTCTTTTACAGATCTTTGAAATCCTTCATGAACTCGAGCCGTCCCTCCTTGACCAGGGCGGCCTTGCTCCCCTCGATCCAACCCTTGACTGTCTCTGTTTTCTTCGTCCGGACCAGGTAATCTGCAATCATATTTTTTTGGGACGCGAACTCCGCGTCGTCTACGCTTCCCCTCTGTTTGAACCGGAGGATCACATAATTCCCATCCACCAGATAGGTCTGTTCCGGATAAGGTTTCTTCTCGGAGATCTGGAAGAGCGCCTCGGTCAGCTCCGGGGAGGCTCCCAGTCTGGGGATGGCGCCTCCGGGCTGGAAGAGCCCCGTTTCCATAACCTTCAGCCCTTTCTCCTTGGCCACGTTCTCCAGACCTTCGCCTTTCTTCAACCGGACGAGGAGGTCATCCGCCCCCTTCTTTGCCAGGCGCTTCGCCTCCGTATCCCGATACTGTTTTTCCACCTCGGTTTCGATCTCTTTCAAGGCGGGCACATAGGGTGCCTTCCGTGCGGTCACCTGAACGATATAATATCCTTTCTCTGCCTGGAGTACGCGGCTGATCTCCTTTTGATCCAAACGCGAGACGATCTTGGCAAAATCCGTGATCGGCTTGAATTCCGGAGGCGCATCGCTGATCCGGAAAAGCGGGGTCGTGTGGATCGTCAGCTTTTTCTGCGCCGCATAGGCATCAAAGTTTTCGTCCTGGTAGATCGTATCATGCGCCTTCTTGGCCTCATCGGCGGCCGCATACATTCCGCCAATCTGTCCCAACTCGTCTATGATCCTGTCCCGGACTTCGGCCAGGGACTGCACCTTGTCCCCCTTCTTCCACCGGGACTTGTTCCTTTCGTAGTAATCGCTGATTTCCGCTTCGGTGATCTTGGTGGTCGCGGCATAATCTCTGGCCATGAATGCCAGGTACTTGACCTGTACCTGCTCGGGATTGCGGAATTGCCCTTCCCGGGCCTTCAGAAACGCCTCCAGATCGGCCCGGGCCGGCTTGAGTCCCGCAACAAAACTCTGGGAAGAAATCTGAATGAAATCGATGTTTATCTTTTCCTTCTGCATCAGGTAGAGGTCATGGATCTCCTGATCGAACACCTTCACGCCATCCTGGATGAGGTTCTCCACCTTGGTGGTGATCAGCATCTTTTTCTGGATATCCTCGAACTCCTCCGGCGACATCTTGTTGGTTCGGAGCGTCTGCTCGTAGATCCGTTCGTTGAAAACGCCGTTCCCCTGGAAGGCGGGATAGGACAGAATGGCCGCTTTGACGTCCTCGTCGGTCACCCGGATGTTCATCTCCTCCGCCTTCTTCTGGACAATCGCCTGGTTGATCAGATTATCCAGCGCCTTCTGCTTGAGGTTCAGCGTCTTGAGCATCTCCTCCGTCAATCCCTGGCCGAGGCGCTGGCGGTACATATCCAGCAGGTTCTGGTATTCCCGTTGAAAATCGACATAGACGATGGGCTTGCCGTCGATCATGGCGATCCGCTCTGCCCTCTGCCTCCCGCCCATCGAACCGAAATAAAATACAAAAACGACCACGATAATCCCCAGCACGATCTTCATGAGCCAATTTCTGGCATGCTTCCGCATGAGGTTGAGCAGCATCACACTTCCCCCGTGTTTGAATTAAAGAAATTACGTTTGGTTTACTAATATAGTCATCCCCAAAATGCAATGATTTTTTGGAAAAATGAATTGATAAGGAGCAAAAAATACGGTATAGGGAAAACGCTGATCCTAAGTATCCTTTCGATTGTGAATACAATTTTCTGGATCATCAGGAGGAAACGAACTTGCTTTTTGATTTTATTTTAGGAAAATTTTCCAACGATCTGGCTATCGATCTGGGAACGGCCAACACCCTCGTTTATGTCAGAGGCAAAGGGATCGTGCTGAACGAACCCTCCGTCGTCGCCGTCCACATGAACTCCAAGGGTGAAAAGAAGGTCCTGGCCGTGGGCGCGGAAGCCAAGAAGATGCTCGGACGGACACCGGGCAACATCGTCGCCATCCGACCCATGAGGGACGGCGTGATCGCCGATTTCGACATCACGGAGGCGATGCTGCGGCACTTTATCTTGAGCGTCCACAACCGCCGCGCCCTGGTCCGGCCGCGGATTATCGTCTCCATCCCCTCCGGGATCACCCAGGTGGAGAGGCGCGCCGTCCGGGAAACCGTGGAATCGGCCGGGGCAAGGGAGATCTATTTGATCGAGGAACCGATGGCGGCGGCGATCGGCGCCGGGCTGCCGATTACCGAGCCGACCAGCTCAATGATCGTGGACATCGGCGGGGGGACGACGGAGGTGGCGGTCATCTCGCTCTCCGGGATCGTCTATTCGAAATCCGTCCGGGTCGCCGGAGACAAGATCGACGACGAAATCGTCCAGTATATGAAGCGGAAGTACAGCCTCCTCATCGGAGAGAGATCTGGAGAGATCGTCAAGACGACGATCGGATGCGCCTTCCCCGATCCCAGTCAGGAGATTCAAAAAATGGAGGTCAAGGGAAGGGATCTGATCTCCGGGATCCCGAAAATCATGGAGATCAATTCCGAGGAGATCCGGGAGGCGATCATGGAACCGATCAGCATCATCGTGGACGCGATCAAGGACGCCCTGGAGAATGCGCCTCCCGAACTGGCCGGGGACATCGTCGACCGGGGGATCGTCCTGACCGGCGGCGGCGCCCTGCTCCGGAACATCGATTTGCTGATCCGGGCGGAAACGGGTCTCCCCATCACGATCGCGGACGACCC
>JAPLJW010000051.1 GCA_026388365.1 Deltaproteobacteria bacterium
CACCTTTGAGGAGCTGGTGGCCTGGATCAAGGATAACCCCAAGAAGTTCGGGTACAACGGGGTCAAGGGCGGGATGAGCGGCACCGGCTTCGTCACCGGCTGGACCTACTGGAAGAGCGGGAAGTACGACCAGTATGCCAAGGGCGTCTATGACCAAGCCGCCGAGGCTGGCTGGCCGGAGGCGATCAAAGAGCTGAAGAGCCTCCCCGTGACGATGACCACCGGAAACAACGATACACTCGACAAACTAAATCGGGGCGAGATCGCCATGGGTCCGGTCTGGGTGGACATGGTGATCAGCATGAAGAACGAGAACCGGATGGACCCCAAGATCAAGCTGAAGCTGATCTCTCCCGGCCTGCCCGGTCAGCCCATGTACCTGGTGGTGACCAAGAAGTCGGCCAGCTACGAGATGGCGAAGAAGTACGTGGAATTCATTACCTCGCCCGAGCAGCAGGCCAGGGTGGTCGTGGAGCGGATGGGATGGCTCCCGGGCATCGATGCCAAGCACGTGCTGTCCGTGGTGTCGCCAAAGGCGAAGGCGATGCTCTTCGCCGACATTCCGCCCGATACGCTGGAAAGGAACGGGCTGATGTTCCCGCAGCAGAAGTATTTCAAGGATCTGCTGACGGCGTACGAGGAGAACTAACCCCGAAAGCGACCCCAGGAGACGGGGCGGGGGGGTATGGCCCCCTCGCCCCTATTCCCTATGCGACTCTCACATCGTCTTGCGTATCTCTTGATCGCATTGCCTCCGCTGGCCATCGTCGTCTGGCTGTTCTTCATCCCGTTTCTCTCCTCCGCCTATCTGAGCCTGCTGCGCGAGGATCAGTGGAGCCTGCGGAACTACTACCTGGTGTGGCGGCTGTACCGGTATGATATCCTCTACACGCTCTGGATCGCCTTCTTCAGCCTGGTTGCGGTGCTCGTGATCGCCGTCTTTCTGTGCGGGTATCTGCGGATTTATATCAACAAGCCGGTCGAGTTCCTCTTCAAGATTCCGCTCTTCATCCCCTTCGTGGTCGTGGGGCACGCCATGCGGGTGCTGCTGGCGCCCAAGGGGACATTGAACGCGGCACTGAGCCAGATCGGCCTCGTCAACATGAACGATCCGCCATCCATCGCCTTTGGCTGGATCGGGATTGCCGTTTGCCTGATCTGGAAGAATCTCGCGCTGGCGGTGCTCCTCGTACTGGGATCCTATCGGTCGGTGGACGAGACTTATCTGGAAGCGGCGCGGAACTACGGGGCGTCGGCGTTCCAGCAGATCAAGGACATCCTGCTGCCGATGTCGAAGGCCTCGCTGGCGGTGGCGGGGGCCTTCATGTTCACCTCGATGCTGGCGTCGTTTTCCGTTCCGCTGATGATCGGCAGCGGGGAGCCGCCGCAGATGGTGATGATCGACGTCTTCTACCGGATCAACTACCAGATGGATTACGGCACGGCAAACGCCTTGGGCGTGGTGTCGTATCTGCTGGCGATGGGGGTGGCCGGGTATTACCTGCGGACCATCACGCAGAAGGGAACCTAACAGCATATGGTGCGTCGAACAATGCGCATGGCGGGCGTGGTGATCGCGGGGATGGTGATCTTCCTGCCGCTTTCCAGCCTGGTCATCTGGTCCTTCGCCGAGAAGTGGTACTGGCCGCATCTCTTTCCGCAACAGATGGGGCTCTTCTACTGGGCCAAGGTCATGCAGGGCGATCTGCTGCGCGCGCTCACGGACGGCTTCCTCATCGCCGTCGTGGTCACGGTTCTCACCCTGATCATCACGATCCCTCTGGCGTATGTGCTGGCGCGCCTGCCGGTTCCGTTCAAGCCGCTGATCCTTATGGTCTTCCTGCTGCCTCAGGCGTTTCCGCAACTCCCGGTGTTCGTGAACTCCACAACGCTCCTGTATCAGGTGAACCTGGGGGGGAAACTGGGAGGCGTGGTCCTCATCCACATGGTGGGGGCGCTGGTTTTCGCGGTCTGGACCATGACGGCGGTCTTCAAGTCGGTGCCCGAGGCCCTGGAGGAGGCCGCCATCAACCTGGGCGCATCCCGGTTCAAGGCCTTCCATTCGGTCTCGCTGCCGCTGGCCACGCCCGGGATTATTGCCAGCACGCTGCTGGTCTTTCTTTACTCGCTGGACGAATTCACGGGGACACTTCTGGTCGGAAGCCCGTTTGTCCTCACGCTTCCGGTCTACATGTACCGGACAAGCGTGGGGTACGAGCTGCAGGTGGCTTCGATCAGTGCGCTCATGCTCATGTTGCCGGGCATCGTGCTCCTGGTCCTGCTGGAAAAGTACATGAAGTCCGAGTACCTTTCGATGTTTGGACGTATCTGATACGAAAAGCCGAGAGCCGGGAAGGCGGGGCGGGGATTCTCCGGTCCCGGCGCCGGACGTACGGGAAGGTCGAGGCGCTGAAGGGGGCCTCGCTTAACTTCAAGAGCGGCGCCATGACCGCCATCCTGGGGCCGAGCGGCTGCGGGAAGACCACGCTGCTGCGGAGCATTGCCGGATTCATCCCGATCGACGAGGGACGCATCCTTTTCGGCAACGACGATGTGACGCAGCTTCCGCCCCAGCAGCGGGGCACCGCGATGGTCTTTCAGAATTACGCCCTCTGGCCCCACATGACCATTTTCGGGAATGTGTCGTACGGGCTGCGGCTCCAGAAGGTGCCCGAGGCCGAGATCCGCCGGCGCGTCCTCAAGGTGCTGGAGCTGGTCGAGATCGGGAACCTGTCCGACGTGGAAACGCGCAAACCCGTCGCCCTGAGCGGAGGGCAGCAGCAGCGCGTCGCGTTGGCGCGGGCCCTGGTGGTGGAGCCCAAGGTGCTCCTGATGGACGAACCGCTGTCCAACCTGGATGCCAAGGTGCGCCAGCGGCTCCGCGCCGAACTGCGCCGGCTTCAGAAGCAAGTCGGGATCACGGCCATCTATGTGACGCACGACCAGGAAGAGGCGCTGGCCCTGGCGGATACCGTGGTTCTGATGAATCAGGGGCGGATCATCCAGACGGGGACGCCGCAGGAGATCTATCTCAAGCCCGACACGGCCTTCGCCGCGGAGTTTCTCGGCGTGAGCAATCAATTAGAGGGGGAGGTTGCCGGCGGAAGGCTCACCATCGCCGGCCAGACCGTTTCCTATGCCGGACCCGTGCGAGGCAAGGCGGTCGTGATCGTGCGTGCATCCGATATCCAGATCGAAGATCCGGCTGCGGCGCCCCGGCCGGAGACGATGGCGCTGACGGGCATCCTGGAGGAGAGTCTCTTTTTAGGGGCGCACTACCGGCAATATATCCGCGTCGGCCGGATCGTCGTGATGGCCGACAGCGCCGATCCTCGGCCGACCGGCGCCGTCCGGCTGTTCTTGCCGTCGGACAAGGTACAGGTGTATGGGCAGCCGTGAGAGACGGCAACGACAGCGACCTCGAATCCAAACTTTCATCAACGCAGACGGGGGGAATTGCGACAGTCCCCTATTTTTTTAGGCGCAGGCGGACGGAATTCCCGTGACCGCCAAACCCTTCCAACTCGGCGAAGCGGGCGCTTTGGCTTCCATACCGTTCGATCGCCTCCCGCGAGAAGGAGAGAACACTGGTCCGTTTGATGAAATCGTAAACACCGAGGGGCGAAGCGAAGCGGGCCGTTCCCCCGGTCGGCAGGACATGGTTGGGTCCCGCCACGTAGTCGCCCAGCGCCTCCGGGGTGTGCATCCCTAAAAAAATCGCCCCGGCGTTCCGGATCTCCGCGAGGAGTTCCCGGGGATTCCGCACCATCAGTTCGAGGTGTTCCGGCGCGAAACGGTTGGCCAGCGCGACCGCCTCGGCAAGATCGCGCGTGACCACCGCGGCCCCGAAGGCGTCGAGCGCGCGGGAGGCGATCTCCCTCCGCGGAAGATCCGCAAGCTGACGGCCGACCTCCCCGGCTACGGCCCCGGCATAGGCCTCATCCGGCGTCAGCAGGACGGCGCTTGCCATCTCGTCATGTTCGGCCTGGGCCAGCAGATCCGCCGCCGCATAGGCCGCTTCTCCCGTCCCGTCGGCGATGATCAGGACCTCGCTGGGACCGGCGATCATATCGATCGCGACCCGGCCGAAAACCATTTTCTTGGCGGCCGCCACATAGGCGTTCCCCGGACCGACGATCTTATCGACGCGGGGAACCGACGCCGTGCCGAAGGCGAGGGCCGCGATCGCCTGGGCGCCGCCGATCTTGAAGATCCGGTTCACGCCGCCGATCTCGGCGGCGGCGGCGATCAGGGGATGAAGCCGCCCGTCGCGGGAAGGCGTCACGAGGATAATCTCGCCGACGCCGGCGATCCGGGCGGGGATCGCGGTCATCAGGACGGTAGAGGGATAACAGGCGAGCCCCCCCGGGGCGTAGATGCCGACACGCGCCAGCGGAAGGATGCGCTGGCCGAGTTCCACCCCTTCCTCGTCTGCAATGGACCACCCCTCGCAGCGCTGGTGTTCGTGAAACCGCTCAATTCTCCCGGCAGCCAGGCGGAGGATCTCCGCATCTTCCGGAAGGACCTGCGCCGCCGCGACCTTCCGCTCGGAGGCTTTGGCCTCGACCGTCGCGGCGGTCACGGCGTGACCGTCCCACCGGGCGGTATAATCAAAGAGGGCCTCATCGCCCCGCTGGCCGACCTCTTCCACAATCCGCCCGACGGCCGCCCAGAGTTCGGGATCGAATACCCGGCCCCGTTCCCGGATCTTCCGGAAATGTTCTTCAAATTCCGCGCTGTCCGTTCGGATGATCTTCATGCCTTCCCCTTATCCGGCGATCCGCCGGATGTCGGCCCCCAGTGCCGACAATTTCTGCTCGATCTGCTGATAGCCCCGGTCGATGTGATAGACGCGGGAAAGGGTCGTCGTTCCCTCCGCCGCGAGACCGGCCAGGATCAGGGAGGCCGATGCCCGGAGATCGGTCGCCATCACCGGCGCCCCGCGGAGTTTCGCGACCCCCCGGACGATGGCGCTCTTCCCCTGGATGACGATATCCGCGCCCATGCGCATCATCTCGCCGACATGCATGAAACGGTTTTCGAAGACCGTCTCGGTGATCACGCTCAGGCCGTTGCCGAGGGCCATCATGGCCATGATCTGGGCCTGCAGATCCGTCGGAAATCCCGGATAGGGAAGCGTCTTGACATCCACGCTTGTTACGGTCCCGCCGCCCGCCGCCCGAAGGGCGTCCCCATCCGCGTCGATCCGCATGCCGGCGTCCCGGAGCCTGGCGATGAGCGCCTCCAGGTGGAAGGGGTTGCAGCCCAGGATCCGGACATCCCCGCCGGTCATTCCGGCGGCGATCAGAAAGGTTCCGGCCTCGATCCGGTCCGGGATCACCGCCGCCTCCGCGGGATGGAGCGATTTCACTCCATTGATTACGATCACATCGGTTCCCGCCCCGCGGATCCGCGCCCCCATGCCGATCAGCACCTCGGCCAGGTTGACGATCTCCGGCTCGCGCGCGGCGTTTTTCAGGATGGTCGTCCCCTCCGCGAGCGTCGCGGCCATCATGATATTTTCCGTACCCGTGACGGTGGAGATATCGAAACAGAGGGTCGCGCCCCGGAGACGCGACGCCTTCGCCTCGACATACCCGTCCTTCAGCGTCACCTCCGCCCCCATCTCCTGGAGCGCCCGGATATGGAGGTTGACCGGCCTCGCCCCGATGGCGCAGCCTCCCGGCAGGGAAACCCGCGCCTCCCCCATCCGCGCCACGAGGGGACCGAGGACCAGAATCGAG
>JAPLJW010000244.1 GCA_026388365.1 Deltaproteobacteria bacterium
ACGGCGAGAAAGAAGTACGAATAGAGCGAGAAAAACAGCACCTGGAAGATGGAATTGAAAGCCACCAGACCGGCGCAGTACTCGCGGTCGCCGCCGGCGAGATCGTTCCACACAATCACCATCGCGATGCAGCGGGCAAGCCCGATCATGATCAGGCCGATCATGAACTCCGGCTGGTTGTGCAGAAAAAGGACCGCCAGCAGAAACATCAGGATCGGACCGATGATCCAGTTCTGGACGAGGCTCAGCCCCAGCACCTTGAAATCGCGGAAGACGTCGCCCAGCTCCTCATACTTCACCTTGGCCAGCGGCGGGTACATCATCAGGATCAGGCCGGCAGCGATCGGGATGCTCGTCTGGGTCCCCTCGGGACGCAGCGAACCGATCCAGTCCCCGACGCCCGGCGCAAAATAACCCAGCAGGACGCCCGCCCCCATCGCCAGGAAGATCCAGAGCGTCAGGTAGCGGTCCAGAAACGAAAGCCTTTTGGCAATTCCATCAGTCATACGTTCCTCCTCAGATCGATTATTTCCCGAGCCAGGCCAGGATCTCCTCTTTCTTGGGGATCTTGCCCACAGATTTGACCTCGCCGTCCACGACGACGGCGGGAGTGCCGAAAACGCCGTATTGGGCGATTTTCATGATGTCGCTCACCTTTTCGATGTCCGCCGCGACGCCTGCCTCGGCAACCGTCTCCCGGACCAGTTTCTCCACCTTCTGGCAATTGACGCAACCGGGTCCCAATATTTTGATTTCCATCATTTCATCTCCTTTTATTAAGAGGATCCCCCAAGTGTAGGCGAGGGCTTACGGATTCATTCCCCCGTCAGAGGATCACTTCCATGCCGTCGTGCGCCATTTCCAGTTCGATCTGATCCGCATGGCTCAGGATGTCGTCCCCCATATGGGTTAGGATCAGCCGCTTGCACTTCAGTTCGGCCCGGTGGGCCATCAGTGTCCGGTAATTGAGGTGGTTCTTCATCTGCTTTTCGAAAAAATAGCTTTCACAAATGAAGAGATCCGCGCCATCGGCAACCGTCTTCAGGGCGTCGGTCCATTCGGTATCCCCGGAATAGGCGATGATTTTCCCCGCGCATTCGACCCGCAGCGCGTAGGGGGGATCGCCGCTGCCGTGGATCACCCGGACGGGCAGGACGGAAAGTTGTCCCAATGACGCCGCCTCGCCCTCCGTCAGTTCCAGATAATCGATGCGAAATTTTCTCTCTATCCCGGATGAACCGGGATAGAGGATCTCCATCGTCTCCCGGACGCGCCGTTCCAGGCCCGGCGGTCCTGCGATGACGAGCGGCGCTTCGCGGCGGCTGACAAGTTGGGCATCGAGGATGAAAAAGGGGATGCCGCCGAAATGGTCCCCGTGGAGGTGGGAGATCAGGATGAGATCGATTGCGGCCGTGCTGATCCCCGCGCGTTTCATCGGGATCAGCGACGAGGCGCCGCAGTCCATCAGAAAGCGGGTTGCGCCCGTATCCACATGGATGCAGGCCTGGAATCGGCCCCCGCTGCCGAAGTTGTCCCCGCTGCCCAAGAAACGCAACCGTACTTTCCCCACCGCTGCGGGCGAGGCGCTGCAGACATCGGCGGCGATCCATCCCTCGGGATTCGGGATTCCCGCCCCGTATTGCCCATTTTTCGGCGACCCGGCGCCTGCGGAGATGTTCTTGGAATCAACATCGTTCATGGCTTTTTCTCCTGTTTCCGTCTATCCCGCGAGCCATCCGTAGGCCATTCCCGCCGCGGTGGAAAGAACCACGACGATCGTGCAGTAGGCCAGGGTCTTTTTCATGCCCATGATTCCCGCAAGCGTCAACATGCTGGGGAGCGACAGCGCCGGCCCCGCCAGCAGGAGCGCCAGGGCCGGTCCCTGCCCCATCCCCGAACCGATCAGCCCTTGGAGGATCGGAACCTCCGTCAGCGTCGCGAAGTACATGAGCGCCCCCGAGACCGAGGCGAAGAGGTTCGCCCAGAGGGAATTGCCGCCCACGAGACTGACGATGTAATGTTCCGGGATCAGGGCCGGGTAGCCGGGACGGCCGAGGAGGAATCCCGCAACGAGGACACCGGCCAGGAGCAGTGGGAAGATCTGCTTCATGAAGCCCCAACTCGCCTGCACCCAGGATGCGAGTTCATCCTTGACGAACCAGGTTTTCAGCATCAATCCCAGGATGATTAAAAGCACACCCGTTATATACCACTTGGCCGCGAAAATGGTCTTCCATGCAGCCGCGTCGTCGGCCGCCGGCTTCGCGAAGGCCGCAAAGACCAGGATTAGAACCATCGTCAGCATGTAAAGGGTATCCTGCCAGAGCTTTCGCGTCTTGCCGTCCTCGTCGGGCAGGTAGATCTGACCGGCCGTCCGGTTTGCGTCGTCCTTCCGGAAGATGATCGCCATGAGCAAGCCGGTGACAATGGAAAAAACCACCGCGCCGACCGCCCGGGCAAGGCCCATCTCCCAGCCCAGCACCTTGGCCGTCAGGACAATGGCCAGGACGTTGATCGCCGGCCCCGAATAGAGGAAGGCCGTCGCGGGACCGATCCCCGCGCCCCGCATGTAGATCCCCGCAAACAGCGGCAGGACCGTGCAGGAGCAGACGGCCAGCACCGTCCCCGAGACCGAGGCGACCGAATAGGAGAGAAATTTGTTCGCCTGCGCGCCGAAATACTTCAGGACCGACGCCTGGGAAACGAAGACGGCGATGGCCCCGGCGATGAAAAAGGCGGGGATCAGGCAGGTCAGGACGTGCTGCCTTGCATACTCCTGGAGCATCATGAAGGCCTCCAGACCCGACCGGCGGATCACCTCGTGATCCCACGGAATGTAGTAGGCGGCCAAAAACCCGGCCGCGATGATCAGCAGTTTTGTTTTTTCTTTCATGATATTGGGTTCCTTTTTTCGGGGACATCCCTCTTTTTTTAAACTTCGGGCGCACCCGTTCGACGGATACGATGGCCCGTTTCCATATTGCGATCCGGCAATATGAAGAATCACGCATGGGTACGGCAGAGATCCTCCCGCCGGAGGCCTTTGCTCTTTCCCAAAAGATCCTGTATCCCCGGGTCATCATCCAGCCAGTGCCTCAGGTTTCCCATCAGGCTCGCCGCATAGGGGCTCCGGCCTCCGTCGCTCAGGAAGTAGTTCACCCAGAGGCCTTCCTTTTCCCGGGACACCAGCCCCGCATCCTCCAGGATCTTCAGATGCTTGGAGACCGTCGGTTGGGCGATCTCCAGCGAGGCCCGGATCTCGCAGACGCACATCTCCCGTTTCTGAAGCAGCTTCAGAAGCCTCACCCGATTGGGATCGGACAGCGCCCTCATGACCTTGATGAATTCCTTCATGGCATCTCCTCCATATTGCCGGAAGAGAATATACTGATCGCCGGCGATCTTGTCAAGGTGAAATGATATATGCCTGTGCAATCGATGAATTGACACGGTGTGTCTTTGTGGTATTGTCGTTCTAATGATTTACTTTGCCCCTCTTCTGATGGACATCATTCAAGAATAAATGCCGGTTGGAGCTGCATGAGCGATCCGTCATCGAGCCAGTCCATGAAAAGGAGAATCCTTCATATCGACATGGACGCCTTCTTCGCCGCCGTTGAGCAAAAAAGGAGACCGGAACTCGCAGGAAAACCCGTTGTCATCGGCGGTCGGGGAGATCCATCCCAAAGGGGCGTTGTCTCTACGGCCAATTACGAAGCCAGAAAATATGGCGTTCACTCCGCCATGCCCATGAAGACCGCATATAAGATGTGTCCTCACGCGGTATTCCTGCCGGTTGACTACGAGGCTTATTCATCTGCTTCCGTAAAATTCAAGGAAGTTCTCCGAACCGTCAGCCCGGTTATGGAAGATGTCGGCATTGACGAGGCGTATCTGGACGTTACGGATATGCCGGACACCCATGAAGAGATCACAGGGCGGATCAAGGCCGGGATCAAAGAGAAGACAGGCCTCACCTGTTCGATCGGCATTGCGCCCAACAAACTTCTGGCCAAGATTGCCTCAGAGATCCGGAAGCCGGATGGGGTCACCGTTCTGATGGAGGCTGACGTTGAAACGAAACTCTGGCCGCTGCCCGTCAGAAAGTTATACGGCATAGGCCCAAAAACGGAAGAACTTCTGAAGGGCATCAACATAGAAACCATCGGACAGTTGGCCGCTTTGCCTCTGGAAAAGCTGCAGGAGCACTTCGGCAATTCTTACGGTCAGTACCTTCATGAAGCGGCCAGAGGCGTTGATAATAGCCCTCTGGTCACTCACTGGGAACCCAAATCATTCAGCCGTGAAACCACTTTTCAGGAGGATATGAGGGACTGGCAGGTGATCGCCAGAAAACTCGCCGCGCTTTCAAAAGGTGTCGTTCAGGATATGCGGGGACATCAGTATAAGGCAAGAACGATCACCATAAAGATCCGATTCAGCGATTTTGAGACCTTCACGCGGGCGATGACGATCTCTGATTATACCGACTCTGAAGAAGAGATCAGAAAAGCGGCATTTGCCTGCCTTAAAAGGATTGAGCTCAAAAAGAGGGTCCGGCTGGTGGGTGTGAGGGTCAGTAATTTCCAGGGCAAGGATAAGGATGACCAGCCCCATTCGGAAGTACTGGACAGGCTGATCTGATGGGAATGGACACATTCAAAGCATATACGCGGGTCTCCATTCATGTGATTGCCTATAATGTCCGGTAATTAAAAAAAGCCCTCCTATAAATCCGATCAGAAGGGCTTATTGAAAAAAATAAGATTATGAAAAAGTCAGTCAGCCGAAGTCTCGGCAACCACACTTCATGATTATTCCGTCTTTTTCTCCGGGCTGGCCTTAACAGCAACGGGTGCGCTGTACAATCCCCGTTTGGTCTTCTGAATCTTACCTTCTTTGGAAGCACGGTTGACGATGCTCCAGATCTGACGTTCCAATAATCCGGTCTTTTCCTTCAGCTCAGATGTCGATATTCCCTCTGCGCTGGCCTGGATAAGCCCCACGACTGAGGCCATGTTGGTGATCTTCTTGCCCACACGTTTCTTTTTGGCAGGCTTGCTAACCTTCTTTACAGGACCGGCCTTTGTAGCTTTCGGTTTCTTCTTTGCTTTCTTAGCGGGACTGGCCTTTGCCGCCTTCACCTTTTTCTCAGTCTTCTTTGCCGGGGCTGCTTTTAGGGCTCGGGATTCTTTCTTCGCGGTCACTGTTTTCTTAACAGGTACGAAAACCATCTCCTGAAGTTTCTTGAAATAGGCCTTCACAAAGGATTCCGATCCCTCAACCTCGATTTCCTTCGTGCCCGGATTGAACCTGATTCGCGAGTTTTCTTTCATATAACCTCCTAAATTTGTGTGAATAATTTCCAGTTCGGGTAGTATAGTGACGGCTCCTCTTGTTTGTCAACATTTTCTTGCTTCTCATGATAAATAGCCAATTTGATCAGCACGGGAAAACAGTCCGGATCATCCTTCGCGGCCCTGTGTTGCTGAGGGGTCATCATGTCCTGATACTCTTCGCAGAACCTGTCCAGTAATTCCCAATAGGTCTCTTGAGCAGCCTTGATTTTCTGCGCATCAGATCCGCCCAGCTCTTTCTGCAGGCATTGGATGGTGACCAGGAGATCCTTCAGCAATTCGGGAGCGGACATGATCTTTCCCCGTGACAATTCAGGTGCTCAAAAAAACAGGGATCTGCGCTTTAGGTTTATAGAGCAATCTTGGATCAACCTGGGACATCATCATTTCATCCGCCGGATAAGGTTTCAATATGGACTGCAGTTCCTTCTGATGGTGATTGTCCGGATCGATCCAGGCCGCTTCCTGCTCTTTGGGCACAATGACCGGCATCCTGTCATGGATGGGTCGCATGAGTTCATTGGGCTCCGTCGTGATGACCGTGCAGGTATGGACGGGCTTCTGTTCAGGCGAGATCCAGATTTCATAAAGGCCTGCAAGACCGAAAGGTTCTTCCGATTTAAGAGAAAAACACAGAGGCTTCCTGATGCGGTCGATTTTCTGCCATTCATAGAATCCATCGGCCACAACCAGGCATCGTCTTTTTTGGAAGGCATTCTTGAAGCTCGGTTTCTCCGCTATGGTTTCCGCGCGTGCATTGAACATCCTGCTTCCGATGGACGGGTCTCTGGCCCATGATGGGATCAACCCCCAGCGAAAATCGACCAGACTGTTTTGATCATCCTTACGAAGGACGGCGGCAATTTGCTGACCGGGTGAAATATTGTTACCCGGCCTGTATTCACAGGCTACATTCTGGACATTGAATGATTCAGTGATAACCCGTAAGTCCGTCAGCAGAACAAAGCGGCCACACATGCTGTCAATCCTTTTTTATAATCATTGTTTCTTATCGGGGGTGACCTGGGGATCTTTCTTGATCCGGTTGAGATCATATCCCTGTTTTGAAATCTTGCCCAGTATCTCCCGATATGTTTCATCATCCATCTGAGGAGTCCTTGAAAGAATCCAGAGATAGTCCCTTGAGGGATGACCGACAACGGCGTATCGGTATTCTTTCTCATCCAGGTCAATAATGACGTAATCACCCCGGAATGGCCAGAAGAACTGGACCTTCAACCAGGCATTGGTATCTTTGTTTACTACCCAGGCCTTTCCCTCAATGGAAGTGATTTCCCCATCCAGGCTCTTCTTTCTGCACATGTTCACGACCTTGATGTTTCCGTCCGGTCTCAAAGCATAATCAGCCGTAGAAGCAACACAGTCTTTCTGGAAAGAATGGTCGATTCTGGCGATCTCATACCAAAGTCCCAGATAGCGGTTGAGGTCCACTTTGGAAACTTGGGACAGGGGTGGGTATAGATTGCCATCTCGGCATGCGATGACAGAAACGAGTAATGCGATGATCAGAATCGGTCGGATAATCATTTTTGAGATCATATCAATCCTGAAGTTTTTTCAAAAATCTCGCAAGCCGGCCTTTTCCGTCGTCCTTGATCTCTATGAATGAAACCCCCAGCCGACAGATGAATTCGGGTATGTCGCGGGCAATGTCATACCATTGGACCTCCCCTGTTGCCATCAACGGCGGCTCTTCCGGAATGAGTTCTATGCTGAGGTGCAAACGGTTTTCCCGCGCAAAAGGAAGTCCTGAAAGCAAATTGACGCTATCCACCTTGATGGACCTTGTTTCGAGACAGATCCCGTCCTTTGAAATATTTCGGCTTTTGATATGCAGTCGAGGCAGGCCCTTCGGCGCTTCCTGGGCGGAGACAATCTCGACCGTAACTTCCAGGGGGAATTCAAGGCGCTGAAATTTTCTTTTTTCCAACCCATCTGACATGGCTGCCTCCCTTTTATATCAACATGTCACGCTACAACCGCCTCCCTATTGACCCATTCTTTAGACATGAGCGCCGTTTATTCGGACTGAGTCGTGCATGGGTAGCGCGTATGTTTTTAAGGTGCCACTCTTGCCGATTTCACCTGCATGAAGCACTCTTTTCAGTTTATCCTGCAACGTTGTCCCATTCAAACTTCATGGCTTCAGGGTATTTACATTTTGTAAAGATGTCAATGCCGAAATTCCCCTTAAAGGGCAATGTTCACAAACAATTTTCAACATTTGCTGAAAGCCGCTCTTGGGTGAAAATCCGATATGCGGATTCCGGATACGTTCGGGTTTTTTTCAAAAGTCTGCTGATGAGTACCCCAGGCTGGAATCTCAGATCAGTACGATCGCCAGCGTGGCGAGGAGGATCATCCCCTTGAGGGTTCCGGCAAGGCCGAGGAGGGGGATGAGGGCGAGGCTCCCGAAAAGGGCGCCGAAGCAGCCGCCGATGAGGTCCGCCGCGTAGAGAGGGCCGATGACCTTCATCTGTTCCCGGACGCCGCGAAGGCCGGCATAGGCGAAGAGGCCACCGACCAGAAATCCGGCGGCCGCAAGCAGCACGGCCGTCAGGAGAAGACCGCCGGCAGCCCCGCCGATCACGGTCCCGATTGCAGCGAAACCGAGGAGGCCGAAACCGGCCAGGAGGGCGTAGCCCCAGCCGCGCGCCCTTTTTTTCTTGATCCCCGTCCCGAGGATCAGATCCCGGAAGGCCGGCGCCCCAAAGGCCAGGCCGGCCATGAACGATGCGAGGAGGAGGCCGATGTCCTGGTAGAGGACGCCCTCCTTCGCCTGGTAGGCGAGAATGAGGGCCGATTCGCTTACAATGCCGAGAAATCCGGCAACGGCGGCCAGGAGCCCCCGCTGCCAGGCGGGCCGCAAGCGGCTTCCGAGAAACAGGAGCGCCAGGCCGATCCCCAGCCCCAGCACCACGCCCCAACCGATTTTCCCGAACCCCTTTCCCTCCGTTCCGAAACCGGGCAGGTCTGCGAGCGCCAGCTTCGGGAAGAACCGCGCGAGCCACGACATCACCGCGAAAGGGTAGCAGACCGGCCGGATGTCGGTGTTCGCGGGAACAGCAGCCTCCTTCAGCCTCTTTTCCACGTCGGCGAAACGATCGTTCGTGAAGAGATAGCGGATGTAGGGCAGAGAGACGAGGCGGGTCTGGAGTCCCCGTTCCCGGAAGCGGTCGGTCAGGATTTCCGGCGATCGGGGGAGGTGGGCGGTGGATGCGGTCATCACCGTCATGGCCCCCGGCAGGGCCATGACCTCCGGAAAGACGGAGGCGAGGGCGTGATAAACGCTCGCCGTCCGGCGGGTCGTCTGGGGCGTCCAGAGGTTCTCGGCGGTGGGGAGACGCAGTGCGAGGATTCCGCCGGGGTGAAGGCGTGCGGCGCACTGGGCGAAAAATTCCCGCGTGTAGAAACGGTTCGTCTCTCCCGAGGAAGGCTCCGGCATGCCGACGAGGATCAG
>JAPLJW010000349.1 GCA_026388365.1 Deltaproteobacteria bacterium
GCGGATGTCGGATTCCTGGGGGGCGCCCAAATCGATCAATACGGAAATCTGAATGCCACCTGCATCGGAAACTACGAGAACCCCAAAAAGCGTTTTCCGGGCAGCGGCGGCGCCAATGTCATCGCCTCCTGCGCAAAGCGGACCTTGATCATCATGAAGCATGAAAAGCGACGTTTTCTGGAGCGTGTGGACTATATCACCAGCCCGGGATTTCTCAGCGGCGGAACATCGCGTGCCGACTCCGGATTGACCGGCGGCGGACCGGACAAGGTCATTACCGATCTGGCAGTCCTCGGCTTTGATCCGGAGAGCAAGCGGATGACGCTGGTCTCGGTTCATCCGGGAGTGACTGTGGATCAGGTTGTTGCGGCGACGGGATTCGATTTGATTGTTCCACCGGATGTCCGGATGACGCCGCCTCCGACGGAAGTGGAGCTGGCAACGCTGAGAACCAACGTCTCGTCCGTTTATTATGCGGATTGACAGGCTGGAAAGCCGGCGGGCAGGGTTTCAATATTGTTGCAATTTTCCTGCAATTTTCCTTGACAGGCCGCTTTGGTGGAGATATTGTGTATACAAAATACAATATATGGCCGGTTTTCTCATCAATTCGACAAGGGAAGAGAGGATGGAGGGGGTGATAGAAAATGAAATGAGTCAATCGGAGTCCGGAATGCCCTGAGTTCCACGGAACAGATTGAGTCTATGGGATTTTTTCATCAAAAAACCGTCAGGAACACGAAGGAGGGAATCACCATGAAGAGTATTTTGCGGTGGAGAATCTTTGTTTTTCCGATTATTTTTCTTTTGGGCGTCATTCTGGCCATTCCACCTTTTTCCTTTGCAGAGAGCAAGCCGATCAAGGCCATCATGAATGTCCCCTGGGGTCCTGAGACCGCCGTGGGCCTCCAACATAAGGACTTTGTCGATTTAGTCACCGAGAAAACAAAGGGGCGGCTCGCAATCGAAGCCTATTACGCGTCCTCTCTATACGGTTTGGATCAACAAACCCCGATGATTCAGAAAAACGTCATCCAGTTTGGCGCCCAAAGCGGCTGGTACTGGCAGAAACTCGATCCGGCCTGCACGCTCGTCTGGAACCAATTTTTCTTTCCGAACAAGGAAAAAATGGCCCAATGGTATCGATCCAAAAAGGTGCAGGATTTCCTTGAAAACTACATGGGCAAAAAATACGGAATAATGAACCTGCCCGATATCGGCTGGGTCGGTTCCAACCCCCTTCTCTGGAGCACGGATTGGGTGCTGGATTCCCTCGACAAGTGGAAGGGAAAAAGGCTCGCCACCTGGGCAGATTCGGATGATGCCTTCATGGCCGCGTATGGGGCGATGGGTCTGAGCACCAATTTCACCACCCACTATACCCAGCTTCAAACCAAGATGGTCGATGGCGCTCTTGGAACCGCGATTCCGAACCTCAAGTCCGCCGGTCTGGGCGAGTTCACCAAGTACCGTCACCTCCCCTACCTGTATCACAATGCACTCTCGACGGTGGTCAGTCCCGTCTTTTGGCGGAAGCTGCCCAAAGATATTCAGGACATCATCGTGAAAGAAGTCTGTCCCGAGGTGGAGAAGCGGGCCGTTGCGCGCATCCAGGAGTTGGAAACCAGCATGATCAAATTTGCCGAACAGTCCATCGGCCAGAAGGAGATTCTCGTTACACCGGAGGTCTTCTTCCCGATGCTGGATTGGGTTGTAACCAATCTCTGGGAGAAAAGGGTTAAGGACTATCCCGCAGGTTTGCCCCTGTGGGAGGAAGGGGCGAAGGTGGCCGGCTACACCTTGAAGAACGGGAAGTTCTCCGGGGTAAAGGAGGCCTGGGAGAAATACTACGTCGAGATCTACGGCGGAAAGCTCAAGAAATAGCCGGATAATTCTATCCAGGGTCGCTCGGGGAAACCCATCATTTCAGAAACCCATCGGATTTGCGGGTGGAAGGGAGAAGGTCCCTTCCACCCCAGGGTAGGGGAGAATCCATGTCGATGAAAAAAATGGTTGAGGGATTTCTATCGGGGACTGCGAAATTGATAGACTGGACCAGCATATTTATTCTGGCCTTCATTGCCGTCCAGCTTGGCATCGTGGTGATCCTCCGGTATGTATTCTTTACCAACGTTCGTTGGTTTGAGCAAAGCTCCACGATCCTGTTCTTCTATTTGGTTTTTATTCCGGCAGGGCTGCTGTCCCGAAGCAACCAGCATCTCAATGTGGAGGTGCTGTTGGAATATCTCCAAAAGCGCGAAAAGAGAAAAGCGCTCTGGATCCTGCACCTTCTTCTGCGGTTGACCGAAGCCCTGTTCTGTGCGCTGGTCCTGTATGTGGCCTGGGAATACACGGTCCATTTGATCGAGGTCAATGCCACCTTCGACTTTGAGTTCTTTGGCGGAAGAGTCCCCCAGTGGACAACATCGGTTGCATTGATTCTGGGTTTTTTCTTTATGCTTGTCCATACGCTGGAAGCCCTGATCACCTCATTGATGAAAAAGAAGATCTAAGGAGAAAACTCATGGCCATCGCTCTCGTTGTCCTCGGAATTGTCTCATTGCTCTCCGGTGTAGCCCTTTATGCCGGCTTGGGGTACAGCGCCGGGTTGGGCGCCTTGGCCGCGGATATCCCCCTGGAGGCGATTATTGCCTCCATAGCGGGCGCCTTACACCGCGAGGTCTGGTTGGCCGTTCCCCTCTTCATGCTCAGCGGGTATCTCATGACGGAAGGCACCTCCATGCACCGTTTGATCAATGCGGTCGACGCTTTTTTCGGCTGGGTGCCTGGGGGATTGGCCTTGGTGATGATCGTTAGTTGCGCCTTCTTCGGCGCCTTGTCAGGATCCATCGTGAGTGCGGTGGCGGCCGTGGGCTCCATCATGATCCCGATGATGGAGGAACAGGGTTATGATCGGGCCTGGAGCGCGGCGCTGGTATCGGTGGCCGGTGTTTTGGCTATGCTTATCCCTCCCAGCAACCCGTTCCTCATCTACTGCGGTGTCACGGATACTCCGGTTGGGCCGATGTTCCTGGCCGGGATCTTGCCGGGGGTTCTGCTGATGTTGATTCTCTATGCGGTCGTCCTTATCATGCCCGAAGGGAGGATCCGGAGCAAAAAGAAGTACACCTTGAGAGAGAAGGGACAAATCCTTTACGAAGTAATCCCTATCTTGGGCGTGCCCGTGGTGATCATGGGCGGAATCTATGGCGGCATTGCCACGCCCGTTGAAGCGGCGGCCCTGGCCTGCATCTATGCGGCGATCATCGGACGTTTTGTGTACCGGCAGCTCACCTGGAAAGGGATGATTAATTCCCTGCGAACCTCCGTCCGGATCACCAGCATGATATTCGTTCTTGTGGCCATGGCCTATGGCGTGAATGCCGTCGTAACCATGCTGGGCGTTCCGACGGCGGCAGCTTCACTGGCACTGGGGCTTGGAAAAATGGGGTTACTCCTGATGGTGATGGGGCTCATGCTCCTCATGGGGTTTATGCTGGAAGAGATCAGCACCATGGTCGTGATGGTTCCGATCTTCTGGCCCTCGGTCCTGAAGCTCGGCGTCGACCCCCTGCAGTTTGGCGTCGTGATCTGCACGGCCGCCGCGATCGGTTACTCCACCCCTCCCATCGCGCTGAATTTGTATACCGCCGCTTCAGTGGCCAATGTTTCCTCAACCGCCGTGTTTCGAAAAGTCATCCCTTTCTTGATCGGCATAGTGATATTGAATCTGTTCACCGTCTTCGTTCCCCAGCTATCGACCTGGCTTCCTTCTCTGGTTTATCATCGGTAAATCGGTTCGGGAAGGCGCATCAACGGGGTGGCAAGACAGACTGGCTGGCCATGAGAAAGCTCGGATCGGTGTGAGGGGGACGCAGTTCCGAGAAAGTCGGGAAGAGCTGACGATGCCCTTTGTGGCGATGAATCGAGGCGGAGGGAGACGGATAGAGGCGTTGATGACAGCCCGGTTGCGAGGGGCCGAAGACTGACCGGAAGAGGAGCCCAGACTCGATGAGGAGGTTAAGTTGAAGGATTCAATCACTCAGGAGGATGTCCTCCAAATACTGAAAATAGTTGAAGCGTCGAACACGGATGAGCTGCACCTGGAAACGGGCGACCTGAAACTGATCATCAGAAGGGCAAGCCCGCGGACGGAACGGCCAGAAGGATCGGCAGGCCTCGTGACCGAATCGAGGTCGCCTGCATTCGCCGAAAGGACAGTCTCGGTTGCCGACACTCAAGCCGACAAGGCCTCCGCTTCTTCTGCTGACGAGACAGAAGGGCTCATACCGATTCAGTCACCGATGCTGGGAACATTCTATAAGGCCCCCAAGCCGGGGGCTCCGCCCTTTGTCGAAGTGGGGCAATGGGTATCCGAAGAAGATACGCTCTGCATCATTGAGGTGATGAAACTCTTCAGCACAATCAAGGCAGGGGTGCGAGGCCGGATCGCTCGAATATGTGTTGAAGATGGGCAAATGGTAGAGTTCAAGCAAACCCTCTTCCTGGTTGAATTGGTCAATGAAGATGATTAGTTTTATCGATACGACTTTGAGGGATGGGCACCAGAGCCTTTGGGCGACGCGGATGAAAACAGCGCACATGCTTCCGATTGCGCCGCTGATCGATCAGGCCGGATTCAAATCGGTAGAGTTGATGGGGACGGTCCATTTTGACGCTTGCCTGAGATACCTGCGCGAGGATCCATGGGAAAGGATTCGATTGGTCAGCCAGGCATTGCCCCATACCCCTGTGGGGGCCTTGATTCGCAGCAAGTCTCTGACCAGTTTCAATATTGTGCCCGATTCCGTCATCTCACTCTGGATAAAACGCTGTGCTGCAAACGGGATCAAGCGGCTCATGATCTTTGACGCCCTGCACGACTGGCGGAATCTTGACATTTCGGTCGCCGCCGCCAAGGCCGAAGGGATTGAAGTGTCCGTGCCCTTGGTCTATTCCCTCAGCCCGGTGCATACGGATGAGTTTTACAGCCAAAAAACAGCCGAAATGATTGAGACCCTTGATCCCGATACGGTCATGATCAAGGACTCGATCGGTCTGTTGACCCCTGAAAGGATCGGGACCCTGGTGCCCGCCATCAAACGGCACATCGGCGATCGGTCCCTCGAGATGCATGCCCACTGCACCACGGGACTGGGGCCCTTGTGCTGCCTGGATTCGGTGAAATTGGGGGTTGATACGCTCTATACCTGCACATCCCCCCTGGCCAACGGTCCGTCTCATCCGTCGGTGGAAAACATGACCATGAATCTTCACCGTCTGGGGTTTGCCACCCCGATCGATCAATCGGCCGTGAAGGCGATTGCCGATCATTTTCTCTATATTGCCAAACGGGAAGGAAAGCCGGTTGGCGTCCCTGCCGAATACGATCTCTTTCAGTATGTCCATCAGGTGCCGGGGGGGATGATCACCAATTTGAAATTCATGCTGGGCCAAAGAAACATGGAGCATCGCCTGGGGGAAGTCCTGGAAGAGATCAGTGTGATCCGCGAAGAATGGGGCTACCCGGTCATGATCACGCCGTTCTCGCAGATCGTGGGGACCCAGGCAGTCCTGAACGTCCTTTTGGGAGAACGTTACAAGACCACCACAGCGGAGGGGGCGCGGTACGTATTCGGACATTACGGCAAGACGCCGGCGCCGGTGGATCGGAATGTCCTGGACAAAATCAGCAACACGGCCGAGGGCAAGAAATACCTGAACTGGGAACAACCCCAGCCCACCATAGAAGATCTGCGAAAGGAAATCGGACGGCCGGGGATCTCCGATGACGAACTCCTGCTGCGGATTCTCTTCCCCGAAGAGCATGTAGAAGCCACGCGGGCCGCAGGACCCATTCAAACCCAATATCCGAGAGTAGACAAACCGGCGATGGCTTTGATCCAGGAACTGACGGCGCGCAATGACTATGGCTATATCCATATCCAAAAGGAGGGGTTTTCACTGACTCTGCAAAAATATCAAGGAGCCGAGAAATGAAAAAGCATCTGGAAGGAATACGGGTGGTTGACTTGACGGCCTACCTGTCGGGCCCCTATACAAGCATGAATCTCGCGGCCATGGGGGCAGAGGTGATAAAAATTGAGAGGCCCGGCGTGGGAGATCCATGCCGGTGGAATCCGCCGTTTGCCGGTCCGCACGGCGTCAGCTTTGAGAAAAAAGACGCTACCGATATCTCCCTTCTGTATCTGAAACGGAATCGTAACAAGAAAAGCATTTTCCTGGACCTGCAAAAGGACGAGGGCAAAGAAATCTTGAGGCGGCTGATCGAAAAGAGCGATATTGTATTAGAGAACTTCACGCCCGGGGTCATGGATCGCCTGGGCTTCAGCTATGAGCGTTTAACCGAGATCAATCCCCGCATCATCTACTGTTCGATCTCAGGCTACGGACAGGATGGTCCCTTTAAAGACCGCCCTGCCTTTGACCTGACCGTTCAGGCTACCAGCGGCATCATGGGTCTCACCGGTTTTCCGGACGCGCCTCCCGTGCGTTGCGGGGCGTGGATCGGCGATATGCTCTCTTCCCTCTACAGCGTTATCGGCATCCTGTCGGCCTTGGTCTCCCGCGAAAAGACGGGAATGGGGGAACGGATCGATGTGGCCATGAACGATGCCTGCTTTTCGGTGTGTACCGATGAGGCCATGGACTTTAATCTTTCCATGGGAATCCCGATCAGAACCGGAAATCGTCTGTCCAGGCTGGCGCCGTGGAATTCCTACCAGGCCAAAGATGGCTGTGTGGTCATTTGCGTGGCGAATAACTCCCAATGGCATTCATTTTTGGAGGCCATTGGAAGGGAAGACCTCAAAGAGGATGCCCGCTTTAAAGACCAGCAGGGTCGACATAAATACTCGGATGACGTGGAACTTCTCATCGGGGAGTGGATCAAGGATTTGACCAAAACTGAGGTTGTTCAGCGCCTGGCCCAGAAAAAGGTGCCCTGTGAAGCGATTGCCGAATTCGATGAAGTATTGAAGAGTCCGCAACTTGCGTATCGGGAAATGATTCAGGATGTGGTTCACCCCCTGAGCGGAAAGACGGGCCTCAAGGCGGCAGGTTTTCCCATCAAGTTCTCCCGGCTGAAGACGGACCCGTTGACACCGGCGCCGTATCCCGGCCAGCACAGCGAGGGCATATACCGGGAAATTCTGGACCTCTCACAGGAGAGAATTGACGCCTTGAAAAAGCAAGGGGTGATATAATATTTCTGTTCTGTGCCCAAGCGAGCATTCTGAATTATTTCCTTGACAGGCCGGTTGGGCCGAGGTATTTCGTATACAAAACACAGTATTTCTCCGGCAGGTCATGGAAATAAAAGCACAAAAACTGATCGATAATCCCAATCTTAGAAATCAGATCTATAAGATCCTGAAAAACATGATCATCACACGAGAGATCCTGCCGGGCAAAAAGATCAGCGAAGAGAAGCTGGCCCAGGTGATCGGCGTCAGCCGCCCAGGTGATCGGCGTCAGCCGCACCCCCATCCGGGAGGCGCTTTTCCGGCTCGAACATGAGGGGATCGTCAAGATCATCCCCCGCCGCGGCGCCTTCGTCGTCAAACCATCCAAGGAAAACATCATCGAGATCCTGCAGATCCGGGAGGTGCTGGAAGCGCTGATTGTCCGTCTGGTCACCCCGCTTCTGGAGGAGTCCGACATCCGGGAACTCAGGTCCTGTCTGGAAAAGCTTCGCTCCACCCCGGAAAAGGAACGGCATGTCATCGAGTACAACGATTCCGAGTTGGAGTTTCATGCCATGATCCTTAAAAAATGCCCGAATCAGATGCTCCGACGGATGATGGAGATGGTCAACGCGCGTCTCCAGATCATCCGGCTCAGAACCGTGGTTCTACCCGGACGGGCGCAGAAAACCCTGGATGAACATGCCGCGATCCTGGAGATGATCGAGAAAGGAAACGCCGAAAAAGCGGAGCTGCTGATGAGGAGGCATGTGATCAGCGTCAGAACGATGGCCCTGGAAAATATCGACGCCATGGTTTGAGAATCCTGGTCGGAAAGCAAGGACCTTGATCCCGTCAACGGAAGTTGAAAAATGAAGAAGATCAGAACCGACATACTCATCATCGGCATGGGGGGCGCGGCGCAACTGGCGGCGCTCAATGCCTTTGACGCCAATCCCGATCTTAACATCGTCATCGTCACCAAGGCGCTTCAGGGGAAGGGCGGCTGCAGCCGCATGGTGCAGGGCGGCTTCAACGTGGTCCTTAACGCTTCAGATTCGCACGACAAGCATCTGCGGGACACGCTGAAAGGAGGCCAGTACATCAACAATCAGGAGCTGGCGAAAACGCTGGTGGAGCAGGCGACCCCCACGATCAAAGAGATGGAGACCCGGTACGGCTGCTTTTTCGACCGGTATCCGGACGGCACGGTTCATCAGAAACCCTTCGCGGGCCAATCTTTCGACAGGACCGTCCACAAGGGAGACCTGACGGGCATCGAGATTATCAGCCGCACCACCGAGCAGATCATGAAGCGCGACATCCGGATCCTGGAAGAGTGCCGC
>JAPLJW010000131.1 GCA_026388365.1 Deltaproteobacteria bacterium
CAAGGTTATTCAGGCTGCCCCTGAAAAAAGGAAGGCGAAACCCGGCGACGAATCGCAGCTGGGCTTTGGAAAGATCTTCACCGATCATTTCTTCACCATGCCCTACGACACGGGCCGGGGCTGGCACGACCCCCTGATCGAACCTTACCGGCCGCTTCAGCTCGATCCGACGGCGATGTGCCTGCACTACGCCCAGGAGATCTTCGAGGGGATGAAGGCCTATCGGGGAAAGGGCGGCGCCCTTTTTCTGTTCCGGCCGATGGAAAATATCCGGCGGATGAACGTCTCGGCGGAGAGGCTCTGCATGCCCCGGATCGACGAGGGATTATTTCTGGAGGCCCTGACGAAACTGATCCTGCTGGAAAAGGAGTGGATCCCCCACGGCAGCGGGACCTCCCTCTACATCCGGCCGACGATGATCGCCACGGAACCGGCCCTCGGCGTTCACTCGGCAAACGAGTACCTCTTTTTCATCGTCGTGGGACCGGTGGGGACTTATTACCCTGAAGGGTTCTGCCCGACCAAGATCTTCGTTACCGAGGAATACTGCCGGTCGGCCCCCGGCGGAACCGGCTACTGCAAGGCCGGCGGCAACTACGCAGCCAGCCTCTATGCGGGCGAGATCGCGAAGAATATGGGTTATACTCAGGTCCTGTGGCTCGACCCGGTGGAACGGAAATACGTCGAAGAGGTGGGGACGAGCAACATGTTCTTCCTGATCGGCAACGAGCTGATCACCGCCCCCCTGACGGGAACGATCCTTGCCGGGATCACCCGCGACTCGGTCATCCGTCTCGCCGGAAGCTGGGGGGTGAAGGTTTCGGAAAGACGCCTCTCCATGGATGAGATCATGGCCGCAATCGCCGGCGGCACGATGCAGGAGGCCTTCGCCTCAGGAACCGCGGCCATCGTCTCGCCGGTCGGACAGATCTACCACCGGGGGAAGGAATACCCCATCGGCGACGGTCGGACCGGTCAATTGACGAAAAGACTGTACGACGAGATCCTCCAGATCCAGTACGGAATGAAGGATGATCCGTTCGGATGGCGTCTGAAAATCGCGGACTGATCGGACGGTCAATCCGATTTTTCCCTTGATCCGGGAACTTGGGAAGGGAATCCACAGGGATGTGGAAAGGGTTGTGGACAATGCTGTGGATAACTTCTGTAACTCTTCCAATTTCACGCTTATATACCGATTTGCACAAGGGGTAGGCACAAATATGTCTATTTATTTCAGTCATTTACAAAATCATAACGCCATCCCGGCCATTTACGGCATTTTGGGGCCGGGTTATAAACCGCCGGAAATATTTGTGCCGTTTTCACCCGCCCGGCCGGTTTTATTTTCTGCCTGGAAAAATCGCATTCCCGCCGCATGGATGACGGGGATCGCCCTCCTCTGGACAGCGATCTTTGTTTTCCCGGCCCCGGCTCTTTGCACTGAACTCCTCTCCCTGGAGCAGTTGACCGCAAAGACCCAGGAGGCCTATGAAAAGACGACGGATCTGAAGGCCCGGTTCATCCAGGAGGTCACAATCAAGTCCATGAAGAAGACCGAACGGGAGGAGGGAACGGTCTGGATCAAGAACCCGAAGATGATGCTGTGGGATTATGAAAAACCGAAGGGAAAGAAGTTGGTCATCAACGCCCGGACGGCTTGGCTTTACGTCGCCGAGGACCGGATGGTCTATGTACAGAACGCCGAGGATGTCTACCGGTCGCGGATGGCCGTCAAGTTCCTCTCCGGCCTTGGCAAACTCTCCGAAGATTTTCAGCTCCGTTTCGCGAAGGACAACCCGCTGGACGAAGAGGGCAACTATCTTCTCACCCTGACGGCGAAAGAAAAGGGAACCGGCATCGACCGGCTTCATTTGACCGTTGACGGGAAGGCCTTCCAGATTCTCCAGTGCCGTTTCAACGACAACTACGGGAATGCCACGCACCTCCGCTTCAGCGATATCCATACAAACACGGGCGTTTCCGACAAATTCTTCACCTTCAAGCCGCCCGCCGGCGTCGAAACCGTCAACATGCCTCAGTAGGTTTCGTTCCGGGGATTTCCCGGCGCGAGATATGCAGGGAACCGATATGATCCGAATCGACTTTAGAGAAATCCGGCTTCCGGATGACGACCGGGAGTGGTTGGAAACGGACGGCCGGGGGGGGTACGCATCGAGCACCCTGGAGAACCGCCACACGCGGCGGTACCACGGCCTGCTGGTGGCCAATCTCCGGACGCCGGAGGGCCGGCATGTCCTTCTGTCCAAGTTGGAGGACTCCGTCCAGGCGGGAGGGGAAGAACAGTTCTTCAGCTCCCACCGCTATCCCGGCGTTCTCTTTCCCCCGGATCCGCCGGTTCTGGAGGAGTTTCTTCTTGATACCTGCCCCCGCTTCATCAGCCAGATAGGCAGGACAACCGTAAAGAAATCGATTCTGATGCCGCGCGGGAAAGGAATCCTGCTGGTCCGTTACGACCTGAATCGATGTCCGAAGGGCGGCATCCTCCGCCTGAAACCCTTCCTCGCCTTCCGGGGGTATCACAAACTCGCCCACAAAAACCCCTTCCTCCGGGATCGGGCGGAAGGAATCGAAAACGGCTTCCGGATCGAACCCTACGAGGGGATGCCGCCCCTTTACATCCAGACCTCCCGGGCGTCACGGTTCACCCCTTTGCCTGTCTGGTACAACCGTTTCCAATACACAGAGGAACGGGAACGGGGTTTCGACTGGGAGGAAGACCTTTTCCTTCCGGGGATCCTGGAGGTTCCGGTTGAGAGAAAATGTACGGTGATCCTCTCCGTCTGCTACGGGGACACGATGCCGCATCATGTCCCCAATCCGGCTGCAATCTGGCAGACTGAAACCGTCCGGCGCGGCCGCGAACAGACGACAGACCAGAGACAGGCCGGCGGATTCGCGGGTGAAGATCGGGAGTTTTTTCTCACCCTGCTCCGGGCAGGACGTTCGTTTCTCATCACGACCCCGTCGGGAAGGCCGGGCATCATCGCCGGCTATCCCTGGTTCGGGAGTTGGGGACGGGACGCCCTGATCTCCCTCCCCGGGCTCTGCTTCTCCACCGGCCGCATCGCGGAAGGGATCGAGATCTTGACGGAGATCGGCCGGCACGAACGGGAAGGCCTCCTGCCCAATTTCTTCTCCGCGGACGGCGCCCCCGAGGCCTACAACACTGTGGACAGTTCACTCTGGTATGTTTGGGCCGCTCAGGAACTTCTGCGGGTTACGGGCGACAAGGCTTTGATCCGCGACCGTTTCTGGCCCGTTATGAAACGGATCATCCGCCCGTTCATGGACGGAACGCGATTCGGGATCGGCACGGACGCCCGGGGCCTCCTTCACGCCGGGGACGGGCTGACCGCGATGACCTGGATGGACGCCACGATGGGAGGGATCCCCGTCACCCCCCGCCACGGCTGTCCGGTGGAGATCAACGCCCTCTGGTACAACGCCCTCTGCTTTACCCGCGATCTTGAGGCTGAATTCGGCGAACCGGCGTCTTCCGGCGGCGATCTCATCCCGCTTCTGCGCCGTTCGTTCCGGGAGACGTTCAGCAACTGGGGACACGATGCCGCATCGCTTCCCCAAGGCGGCCTCGGCGACGTCTTCCGCGGCGGCGTCCTGGATACTGCTGTGCGGCCGAATCAGATCTTTGCCGTCTCCCTCCCCTTCTCGCCCCTCGACCCCGCGGAACAGGCCGCCGTCGTCCGCACCGTCCGGGAGCAACTTCTCACCCCCTGCGGGCTCCGGACCCTCTCTCCCGCCGATCCGGCCTACCGGGGCCGCTACCGGGGGAGCCCCGCCCTTCGGGACGGCGCCTACCACCAGGGGACCGTCTGGCCCTGGCTCCTGGGCGCGTTCGGCGAAGCCGCCCTCCGCGTCGCCGAGAACCCGGAACGGGAAAAGGAAAACCTCCGGCAATACCTCCGGACGTTTCTCCGGCAACACCTGAGCGAGGCGGGAATCGGCAGCGTTTCAGAGGTCTTCGATGGGGACGCACCCCACCGCCCGGGCGGCTGTATCGCCCAAGCCTGGAGCGTGGCCGAACTGATCCGCCTCTACACGCTCCTCGGAAAATAGGGTAGCCGACCCCGATTTTCCCAAGGGATCTCCCTTATTGTCTTAAGGGTTTATTTTCGTATATAATTATGTTATCGTACAAACCAATTGGGTCGCGGGGCGTTGTCTGTACCAGCTCCAAGAACCGGGCTTGACCCGGCTGCACCCTTTGCCCCGCGGTGGATGGCCCCTGAAAAAAGTTAGGAGGCTGTGACCATGCGCATCCTGATGTTCGGATGGGAATTTCCGCCCCGGATGAGCGGCGGCCTGGGGACGGCCTGCTACGGCATGACGGCGGCCCTGGCCGGCCTCGGCCACCGGATCACCTTCGTCCTGCCGCAGGATGGAGAGGCGGGCGCGGCCCCCTTTTTGGATCTGGTCTCCGCCTCCGGCGTCCCTGTTTCCGATAAAGACCGGGATGACGGCATGGAGACGCTCCTCCGGCGTCTGACGCTCCGCCCCCTTCCATCCCTGCTCCATCCCTATCTGGATCCCGGGCATTACCACGCCCTGTATCTCTCGGAACGCAAGAGATTTCCAGAAGCAGCCCGTGTTTACGGCCCCGATCTGATCTCCGAGGTCATCCGCTACGGCCGGGCCGGCGGCGTTCTCGCCCGCATCCTTTCCTTCGACGTCATCCATGCCCACGACTGGATGACCGTCCCCGCCGCCCTTCTCGCCCGCCGGATCAGCGGCCGGCCGCTCGTCCTCCACATCCACTCCCTCGAATACGACCGGAGCGGCGACAATGTGAACGAAGAAATCCGCGCGATCGAACGGGAAGGGGTGGAGAAAGCCGACCGGATCATCGCCGTCAGCCACCGCACGAAGCGGATGATCGCGGAACGCTACGCCATCCCCCCGGAAAAAATCTCCGTCGTTTACAACGCCGTCTCTCAACAGGAGGCCCAACAAATCTATCGCACTGAAAGACGGGGGGCGTCGAGGGCACAGAAGGTTGTCCTCTTTCTCGGCCGGATCACCTTCCAGAAGGGGCCCGACTACTTCGTCGAGGCGGCGGCCCAAGTCCTCCATGTCTTTCCCGACGTCACCTTCGTCATGGCCGGCGCGGGCGACATGATGGGACGGATGATCGAGCGCGTGGGAGAACTGGGAATCGGAGACCGATTCCATTTCACCGGATTTCTCCAGGGCGAGGAGATCGAGCGGATCTTCTCGCTGAGCGATCTCTATGTCATGCCCAGCGTTTCCGAGCCGTTCGGCATCTCCCCCCTCGAGGCGATGATGTACGACGTCCCGGTCATTCTTTCCCGCCAGTCCGGCGTTTCCGAGATCCTGAAGCATGCGCTGAAGGTCGATTTCTGGGACGTCCGGGAGATGGCCGCCAAGATCATCGCCGTCCTGAAACACCCCGTCCTGGCCGGCGAGATGGCGGAAAAGGCCCGCGAGGAGCTCCGGAAGATCCGCTGGGAAACCGCCGCGGAGAGGATCGCGGCGATCTATCGCGAGGCGGTTTCCGGCGCCGGACCGTATCCGGGACGTCCGGAAGATGATCGCCAAGATCATCGTCATCCTGAAACATCCCGTCCCGGACGGCGAAATGGCGGAGAAGGCCCGGGAGGAGCTCCGGAAAATCCGCCGGGAAACCGCCGCGGAGCGGACCGCGGCGATCTGCGACGAGGCGGTCTCCGGCGCCGGGCCGCGAAGGCCCCCCTGAAAAAGCGCGGAAAATAAAAAATGCCGAGCGTCTGCCTCTACTTTCAGGTCCACCAGCCCTGCCGTCTGCGGCGGTACTCCTTCTTCGACGTGGGCCAAGTCCATGACTACGAGGACGATGCGGAGAACCGCCGGATCCTGGACCGCGTCGCGGAAAAATGCTATCTCCCCGCCGGCGCCCTGCTGCTTCAGTTGATTGAGGAATACGGCGGCGCCTTCCGGGTCGCTTTCTCCCTCTCCGGCGTCGCTCTCGACCAGATCGAACAGCGCCGGCCGGACGTCCTGGAGGGTTTTCAACGTCTAAGCGCTACGGGATGCGTCGAGTTTCTCAACGAGACCGACGGACACTCCCTCGCATTCCTCTCCTCGCCGCGGGAGTTCCGGGAGCAAGTCCTCCGCCACCGGAAACGGATCCGTTCCCTCTTCGGGCAGGAGGGCCGGACCTTCCGCCACACGGAGCTGATCTACAGCAACGCCCTCGCGGCGGCGGTAGAAAAGATGGGCTACCAGGCGATCCTCGCCGAGGGGACCGAAAAAATCCTTGGCCGGCGGAGCCCCAACCTGGTATACAGTCCGTCGGGCTGCAAGAAACTGAAGCTCCTGCTGCGGAACTACCGCCTTTCGGACGACGTGGCCTTCCGCTTCTCCGACCGGAACTGGGCCGAATACCCGCTCACGGCGGCCAAATACGCCCACTGGCTCCATCGGATCCGGCGGGAGGAGGCGGTTATCAACCTTTTCATGGACTACGAGACCCTGGGTGAACACCAGTGGCGGGAGACGGGGATCTTCGACTTCCTGCGGGCGCTTCCCGGAGAGATCCTTCGCCACCCCGATTTTTGCTTCCGGACGCCCGCGGAAGCGGCCGAAGCCGACGAGGCGGCCGGTGAAATCGACTGCCCCGGTTTCATCTCCTGGGCGGACGAGGAGCGGGACACGACGGCCTGGCTCGGAAACGACATGCAGCAGGACGCCGCCCGCAAGCTCTACAAGCTCGAGGCCGCCGTCCGCAGGCGGAAGGACGAAGGGCTTCTCCGGACCTGGCGGATGCTCCAGACGTCCGATCATTTTTACTACATGTGCACGAAATGGTTTTCCGACGGGGATGTTCACCGCTACTTCAACCCCTATGAATCGCCCTACGAAGCGTACATCAACTACATGAACATCCTCGACGATTTTTCCCAATCCCTGAAAAAGAAGAACCAAGGAGAGAAGAGATGACAGAGACGAGCCATTGCCTGTTTGAGGTGAGTTGGGAGGTCTGCAACAAGGTCGGGGGGATCTACACGGTCATCCGGAGCAAGCTCCCCGAAGCGACCCGGATCTTCGGGGAGGACTACTTCCTCCTCGGCCCGGACCTCAAGACGAACCTCGAATTCGAGGAAATGGACGAGGAGTGCTGGAACCGGATCCGCGAAGGGGTGGCCATCAAGGAGATCCCCTGCCGCTTCGGCCGCTGGAAGGTTCCCGGAGAACCCAAGGCGATCCTCGTCGGCTTCGGGCAAAAGTACAACAAGGACCAGCTCCTCTACCGGATCTGGGAGGACTACGGCGTCGATTCCATCGCCGGCGGCTGGGATTATATCGAGCCGGTCATGTTCAGCTACGCCTGCGGCGAGGTGATCGAGACAATCCACAACCTCCACGTGCGCCCCCGGGGAATGAGAAGCGTCGCGCAGTTTCACGAATGGATGACGGGGGCGGGACTTCTCGGCCTGAAGAAGCGGGTCCCGGAAATCGGCACCGTCTTTACGACGCACGCGACGATGCTCGGGAGGGCGCTGGCCGGCTCCGGAATGGACATCTACACGACAATGGACCACATCTCCCCCCAGCGGGAGGCGGGCGCCCACAACATCACGGCCAAATGCTCGATGGAGACGGCGTCGGCCCGTGAGGCGGACTGCTTCACGACGGTGAGCGAGATCACCGCCACGGAGGCGAAAAATTTCCTCGGCCGGATGCCGGACCTGATCACCCCGAACGGCCTCGACATGGAGCACGTCCCCGACCTTGCAGCCGACCGAACGGAGGCGCGGAAGTCCCGGGAGAGGCTCCTGGCCGCCGCCGCCCGTTTCCTCCGCCGGGACTTTCCGGCAAATACGCGGATCATGCTCATCTCGGGACGCTACGAATACCGCAACAAGGGGGTTGACGTCTTCCTCGAGGCCCTGGGCCGCCTGAACACCGAACTGGGGCCGGATGAGACCGTCCTCGCCTTCCTCTTTGTGCTGGGAGGGTACACGGACCTGATCCCCTCCCTCCAGAGCGACACGGCCCGGCCGGATCCCGGAAATCCGCCTATCGCCACCCACCGGCTGCACAATGAGGCGTCCGATCCGATCCTGCGGGCCTGCGACCGGCTGGGGCTGCGGAACCTCCCGCAGAACCGCGTCCAGGTGATCTTCAGCCCGGCTTACCTCAACGGCCACGACGGCCTGATCAACATGACCTATTACGACGCGCTGGCCGGTTGCGACCTCGGGATCTTCCCCTCCTACTACGAACCCTGGGGCTACACCCCTCTGGAGAGCGCGGCCCACGCCGTCCCGACGATCACGACCGACCAGGCCGGCTTCGGCCTCTGGGCGCAGGAGGCGGGCGGCGAATGCAGGGGGATCATCCTCATCCGGCGCCTGGGACAGACGGCCGAGGCGATCACGAATCATCTCCACGACCTCCTGCGGGATTTCCTGGACATGAACGAGGATCAGGTGCAGTGCATGCGGACCGACGCCCGCACCGTCGCCTGCCGGGCGAACTGGAAGGACTTCTTCCGGAGCTACACGGAGGCCTATGAATGCGCGCTCACAGCCGCCGCAACCCGCACGGAGAAGATCGCCGCCAAGGACCTCAAGACAGAGCTGAAACACACCTTCGCCGGGACGGTCTCCGTCCAGCCCCATTTCCGGGCCTTTACGGCGGTGGCCAACCTCCCCGGGAAGATCTCCCGCCTCCGGGAACTCGCCTACAACCTCTGGTGGGCGTGGAATCCCCGCGCCCGCGACCTCTTCTCCTCCCTCGATCCTAAGGTCTGGGCCCGGATGGGCAACAACCCCGTCCGGATGTTGGAGACGGTCTCCCCCGGGCGTTTGATCGAAGCCTCGGAAAACACCAGCTACCTGGCCCTCTACGGGCGCATCCTCCAGCAGTTCGACGACTACATGGGGGACCGGACCCCCTCACCCCAGATCGGACCGCCGGACGGCCTGAAATGGTCGTCGCCGGTCGCCTATTTCTCGACGGAATATGGCCTCCACGAGTGCCTGCCCATCTACTCCGGCGGCCTCGGCACCCTCTCCGGGGATCATCTGAAGACGGCGAGCGACCTGAACATCCCCCTCGTCGGCATCGGCCTTCTCTACAAGAACGGGTTTTTCCGGCAGGTCATCGACCGAAACGGCGCCCAGACGGAGGAGTACCCGGAGAACGATTTTGCCGGCATGCCGCTGCAGATCGTCCAGGACGACCAGGGCGACGCGGTGCAGATCTCCCTGGAGCTGCCCGGCCGGACGCTCTTTGCCAACATCTGGGAGGTCCACGTCGGGCGCGTCTCCCTCTACCTCCTCGACACGGACGTCCCGCGGAACACCCCCCAGGACCGGAAGATCACGGAGCGCCTCTACTGCGCCGATCCCCGGACGCGGATCGAGCAGGAGATCCTTCTCGGGATGGGCGGGGTCCGCCTCCTCCGGAAACTGGGGATCCGCCCCCGCGTCTACCACATCAACGAAGGGCACTCGGCCTTTCTCCTGTTTGAGCGGATCGGATCGCTGATCACGGAGGAGGGGCTCTCCTTCGACGAGGCGAGCGAGGTCGTGCGCGGGAGCACCGTCTTTACGACCCACACGCCGGTGGAGGCGGGAAACGAACGGTTCAGCAGCGAGCTGATTGAACACTACTTCGCGAATTTCGTGAAATGGACCGGGATCTCCTGGTCGCAGTTCTGGGAGTTGGGACGCAAGGAGAGCGGCGAAGGAAAGCCCTTCTTCATGACGATCCTCGCCCTCAAGATGGCCCACAAGAGCAACGCGGTGAGCCGCCTCCACGGTCAGGTCTCCCGGCGGATGTGGCGGGAAGTCTGGAAGGGGTACGACGAATCAGACATCCCGATCGGCCACATCACGAACGGCGCCCACGTCCTCTCCTACATCTCCCCCCGGATGAAGGTCCTGCTGGACACCTACCTCGGCCTGGACTGGGACCGTCACATCAGCGATTCCGAGCGGTGGGCGCGCATCCAAGACATCCCCGACACCCTTCTGTGGCGGACACGCTATGAGCTCAAACAGAAGATGATCGACATCCTCCGGGACGACCTCTCCCGGAACTGGATGAAGTACGGCTACACGAAGACCTGGCGGGAGGAACTCTTCGCGAAGATCAACCCGGCGGCCCTGATGATCGGCTTCGCCCGGCGGTTCGCCCCCTACAAGCGGGCCGACATGCTCCTGTCCGATCTCGACCGGCTGGACCGGATCCTGAACCACCCCACCCGCCCCGTCCATATCGTCTTCGCCGGCAAGGCGCACCCGAACGACAACATGGGGAAGGACCTGATCAAGAAGGTCATCTCCCTCTGCAAGGATGAGCGGTTCCGGGGGAAGATCTTCTTCGTCGAGGGGTACGACATCCGGATCGCCCGCCACCTCGTTCAGGGGGTGGATGTCTGGCTGAACACCCCCCGGCGGCCGTTGGAGGCGAGCGGAACCAGCGGGGAGAAGGTGGTCGCCAACGGCGTTCTCAACCTCAGCATCTCCGACGGGTGGTGGGTGGAGGGGGATGACGGCACGAACGGCTGGACGATTGGTCCCGTCGTGAAGGGAATCAGCGAAGAGATGGCCGACGCCGACGAGGAGGATGCCCAGTCCCTCTTCACACTGCTGGAGAACAGCGTGATCCCCCTTTTCTACGACCGCGAGATGTCGGGCCTCCCCGAGAGGTGGATCGCCATGATCAAGCGCTCCATGCAAACCCTCGTCCCCCGCTTCAACACGGAGCGGATGCTCGTCGAATACTACCGCGACCTCTACCTCCCCGCGGCGAGGCGGAAACACGAACTCTACAAGGAGTCCTTCCGGATGGCCCGGGAGCTGGCCGACTGGAAGCGGAAGATCCCGATGCGCTTCTCCTCCCTGCGCATGCTGGACGTCAGCATCGAGGGAATACGCGGCGAAACGATCCTCGTGGAGCGGCCGTTCGACGTCAGCGTCCGGATCGATCCGGGAAAGTTAGAACCGGAGGAGGTCCTCGTGGAGCTGGTCATCGGGAAAAAGGACGGCAACGGCTTCGCGGAGCCGCCGGAGTGCGTCCCCCTCCGGCCGGACGGGAAGGGCGCGGACGGAACCCTCACCTTCTCCGCCTCCTACACGGTCCTGAAGAACGGCGCCTACGCCTATGGCATCCGCGTCCTCCCGTTCCACCCGAATCTGGCGACCAAGCAGGAGACGGGACTGGTGTACTGGGGGTAGGCGTTGGATAGGCGCAATGACCGTATTATCCTTATCCTTCTGCACGGAAGATCGGGAGATGGTCACGGAGACCTTGACCTCTCTGAAGGGCACCCTGGACGAAGCCATCGGCGGGGCGCCAAACCGCGCAAGAATTTGGCATGAAGATGATCGGCCTCGTCGGAGTATTATCAATGATATCATTTTGATTAGTGACTTCTGTGCATCGAAGTGATTTCCGGATGGAGGCCGGTCCAGGGGCGTGGCGCGGCCACATGGCCGGGACCCAATGAGCGGAAGCTATAAAACCCCAGACTCCGATCCTTGAGGTATCCATGGTTCCGTGGCAGCTTCTCGACAGCGCGCAGGTGACCGGAGAAAACAAAGATCTTCGCCTATACCAGCGCGGCAGAGAGTTCTCGATCCGGGTGGACGGTTCCGAACTCATGAATAGTCGTGTCCATGGTTCGGAGGATACCATGGCACAGATCGCCTGTGCAAAAATCGCCTTCCTCCCCTGTCCCCAGGTCCTGATCGGAGGATTGGGCATGGGGTACACCCTGGCCGCGGCACTGAACCGGCTCGGCGCCGGAAGCCGGGTGGTGGTGGCCGAACTCGTGCCGGCGGTGGTGGCGTGGAACCGGGGGCCTCTTGCAGCTTTGGCAGGCCATCCCCTTGATGACGACCGGGTCACGGTTCGAGAAGTCGACGTCGCGCAAATTCTTCGGGCGGAGCATCAGGCCTACGATGCCATCCTGCTGGACGTGGATAATGGCCCCAGGGGCCTGACCCGGAAGAGCAACGACTGGCTCTACAACCGAACCGGACTGGATGCAGCCTTTACGGCACTGCGGCCTTCTGGCATTTTCGCCTTATGGTCGGCAAGCCCCGATGTGACTTTCGCCCTGCTGCTGCGCAAAGCGGGATTCGAGGTTGACGAAAAACGTGTCCGGGCGCGAGGTCCACGCGGGGGAGGATACCACACGATTTGGGTCGCCGGGCGCGTTGTGGGGCCTCGTGGCGCACTTACCGGATGAAAGGTGCGACGGCGGACTCGATGGTTTTCGGTCTCTCGTACTTACGTATAGCTTCTGTACTGCACAAATCGTCAACCTTGACAAAAATGGATGACTTCTAACTCGCAATCATTGATTTTGTTTTTTGGATAATCATGATATTAATAAATCGCTTGAGGGGGGCTTGCGGAAACGTGATGCATGGTCAGGCGTCTCTATGCCACGAAGCTGGAAAAGATGGAAACACTGGAAGGCGTTGCCCTAAACATGCACGCACCATGTTTCTACCCGACCTCGACTCAGAATACCCATCAAGGGGAAAGAAATGATCTACGAGCTGCGTATCTATGATGCCATTCCCGGAAAACTCCCGGCCCTCAACGAACGTTTTGCCAGGATTACGATGGGCTACTTCGAAAAATATGGACTGAAAGTGGTCGGCTTCTGGACGGACGAGGTCGGTACCAATAACCGTCTCACCTACATGCTCGCTTTCGACGACATGGCGCAGCGCGACAAAGCGTGGGCCGGTTTCAGAGCCGACCCGGAGCGGGCAAAAGCGTTCGCAGAGACCGAAAAGGACGGAGCCATAGTCGCCCGTGTCACAAACACGATCATGCGCCCGACCGACTACTCGCCGATGCAGTAGCTCGTCATGCCAACATTTTTGTAAGGAGGCTATGTGCGACCAAAAAGTAACTTTGTCGCTCAAAATGACTGCCGCTGCTCCACCTCCATCCTCCAATCACATCGCCAGCCCCTGTTTTTCGATGTAAACTGTCCCTTGTCAAGCAAAAACAACCCCCCTATACTCCTACCACGAAAATGGAAATTCTTATCAATTATAAATATTATCAATTACTTTCATTGGTATAAGGATATTTTTTAAACACATTGTTCAGAATGTTAATTACATCATCAGGAACGGTCTTTTTCTAAGGAAGCGTGGATGTAGATTCGCCCATTTACCCAATTATTGGATTGAAAAGGAGGAGACCAAAAATGCGAGAAAGAAAATTTTATGCGTTGAAACAGTTATGTTCCCGTTGGCTGACACTGACCATTCTTCTGATCTCTATCGCCATCATGGGATTGGGATGTTCCAGCGGAGGATCCGGACCCTCTACGGTAACAACCACACGTGACGCTAAAGGGGTGTGGTTCATTACCGGTTCGGAGCAGGACAGACTATATGATGTATTCGAAGCCATGGGCTATGCCGTTGCTACGGACCGGCTCTGGCAGGCGGAAACGTTTAGGCGGTCTGCCCGGGGAAGGCTGGCTGAGATATTCGGCGCCACCCAGTTGGCCCAGGATAGCTTCGTGCGCACCACCGGCTATTCCGACCAGGAACTGCAAGACGGTTTCGCTTCCATGGATGCGGAGGCGCAGGGCGTGATCAACGGTTATGTGGCAGGCTTTAACAGACGCATAGCCGAGATTCGCTCAACGCCTTCCCTGCTTCCCTTTGAATTTTCCGCAGTTGGAATTACGAGTGTTACGCTTGAGGACTGGACGTACAAGGATGTCCTGGCCTGGGCGTCGTTGATGCTGAGAAACTTCGATCCCGAAGCGCAGACGCAGGGACAGATCAATAACGCGGCATTGTACCAGGGGCTCGTGGCTGCATATGGCGTCACGCAAGGACCGCGCATGTTCGAGGATTTACGATGGCTCAACGATCCCGACGCGCTGACCTATATCCCCAAACCTATCGGAGCTTCCAGTGCTCAAAAGTCAACAGAAGAAATAGGGTCCCCGCTGATGGAAAATCCTCCGTCCTTACCTGATCTGCGTGAGGTCGCCAAACGCATGGACGAGATGCGGTCGGGGATCGACGAAAATCTGAAGAAGATAAATGCCTACGTCAAGATGGGCAGTTATGCCTGGGCAATCAAAGGGAGCAAAACAGCATCCGGTAATCCTACAATCTACTCCGGTCCGCAGATGGGATTTACCGTACCCTCCATCATCGGTGAGGGTTCCATCAGGGCCGGCGGTTTGAATATCTCCGGCATGCACATCGCGGGGCTTCCCTGCATCGTTATCGGTCGCACACCGCACCATGCATGGTCCATGCAGGTGGGGCATGCCCATACCGTGGACTATTACATGGAATCCGCGGCCGCGATGACCCTTCACAGGACGGACACCATCAAGGTGAAAGGCGCTGCCAACGTGGTTCTGCCCATATACAGGACGGCTCATGGACCCGTTATTAATGCAAGCCCTGTCATTTCATGGAAATATTCCCAGTGGGGGCATGAATTTAAGACTGTGAGGGCCTATCTTGACCTTGCCCGGGCCACCAGCATGGACCAGTTCGGGGCGGCCATAGAACTCGTGGCGGTATCCCAGCATTTCACTTATGCCGATAGGGATGGGAACATCGCCTACTGGATGTCGGGAAGGGACCCCGTCCGTCCATACGGTGAATGGCGGCTGCCACAGGGCGCTGCAGGGACAGCCCTTGAATGGGATTCAGCAAACCTTATCCCCCGTTCAACCGATCGCAATAATACCAGCCGGCGTTATTACAGCGGCTGGAACAACAAAGCGCATGCAGGCTACGCCAATTCATGGAATAACCTTTCATACGGATTCGGCACGTTCCACCGAGCCCATGTCGTCGATGACTACCTTTCCGCAACCAACAGTCTGACTTTTGATCAAGTCAGGAACCTTGCACTCAACATCGCAACGACGGACTCCTTCGGCGGTGGGGGGAATCCCTGGAAGTTTGTGTCTGATTATTTCATCGCCGCCGTAAACACGGCCCCAGATGCCCCCATTGCCGCCCGTTCAGCGGCGCTTGCCCTTCTTGCCGCGTGGGACGGACACTTCGTGGACGGAGGAGCAGGATCCTGGGCCGCAGGAACGAACCGTGCCGATGCATGGATGCTCATGGACGCATGGATCAAAGAGGTTCTGAGGCTCACTTTCGAGGAGCTTGATCCTGCCAGTCTTTCAGCAGCAAAAAATAACCTGGTGCTCTTCAATGCACTCCTCCACGGCCTCAGGCCGGGAGGTATCAAAAACTACTATGACTGGTTCAAGAACGCGGATCCTACGGCGCCTCAGACCGCCAACGCGATCATCGTAAAAGCGCTGGACAATACGCTTGTCACACTGGGAGTCCAGCCCTGGGGCGCCAATAAGCGGAGCGTTATCCCGTATAACCACGCCATGCTGGGAAAGGTATGGGAAATGCCCTTCTCGTCACGTTCCACCTACGCGCACACCATTGAATACGCCAGCACGGGCCCCGTCAAGATCCAAAGCATGTTCCCCCTGGGAGAATCGGGAAACATATCAGTGGGCGCGGGTGGTGCACCCGTTTTCGATGCCAATTTCTATACTATGACCAGCGTGTACGATGGGTTTGTATACAGAGACTTCCCATTGTTTACGCCGTAACCGTTTAGATTCATAAAATGTACGACAACGCCTCACGAACCCCGGTGGGGCGTTGTCTTTATGAAACTCACATGACAGCGCCCATCACAAAGGATGATGACAATGGGTAAGGGTTTGACTCGGTGAGGTGGAGATTACTGAAGTTTGCAGTTAAATCCTCCGGCAGCCGGGACCGGTCAGGCTGCTGCGCCCGCCGGTTCCGGGGGTGACCTGGATCTGCGTGCCGATACGCTCCTTGAGCGCCGGGACATGGGAGATGACGCCGATCAGCTTGTCGTCCTGACGCAGCCCCGCCAGGGTTTCCAGGGCCGTTTCCAGGGAATCTTCATCCAGGGTTCCGAACCCTTCATCGAGAAAGAGGGAATCGACGCGCACCTTGCGGCTCGCCATCTGAGAGAGGCCGAGCGCCAGGGCCAGGCTGACGATGAAGCTTTCGCCGCCGGAGAGGTTCTTCGTGGAGCGGATCTCGCCCGCCTGGTAGTTGTCGATGACGTTGAGTTCCAGCGGTTGGGAAGCGTCGCGGATGAGCAGGTAGCGGTCCGTCATCTTCTGAAGCCGGCGGTTGGCATGCACCGTCATCCTCTCGAAGGTCAGCCCCTGGGCGAAGTTCCGGAATTTCTTGCCGTCGGCGGAGCCGATCAGCAGATGCAGGTCATCCCAGCGGGCGCACTCTTTCTTCCGCGCATCCATGTTATTGATGCGTTCCTGCTGCCTTTCCCGCATTTTTTCGTTTTCATCCAGACGGTTTGTGACTCCGCCGATATCAACCCGGATCTGTCTCAGGTCCGCCTCGCCGACATTGATGGCGTTGCGAAGCGTCTCTCCGGGCTGATCCGTCAGATGTTTCCCGCGTTCCGCCGCGAGCGCCTCCAACCGGTCCCTCCGGCGGGCGTCCAGTTCCGTTTTCTCCCGGACCAGCGCCTTGTCCCGTTCCGCGAGCCCCTCCCTCACCTCATCGGGCAGGCAGGCAGACCGATATCCGGCCTCATCCTCGAACCCCGCCCCATGGATCCGCTCCGTTAGGTTCTCTTCCGCCTGCGCCAGATCCTTCGCCCTTATTCCCGTCCTGTTTTTCAGTCGATCGATTTTTCCCTTCAGGGCGCCGATCTCTTTCTCTATTTTTACGTATTCTTCGCGCACCTTTTCGAAGACCCTTCCCACCCGAACCGCGGCTTCCGCCAGCCGTTTTTCCTCCTGGTCGGCGTTTTTCTCCCCGAAGAGTTCCCGTCGGGAGGCGCCGAGGGATTCGACCTGCCGCACCCGATCGTCACGATCCTCGCGCCTTGCGGCGAGATCCCTTTCGAGGTTCGAAAGCAGGGCGCTCTCCCTCTCCAAAGCGGCCTTCAGCTCGCCGATCCTTTTCTCGGCGGCCGTTTTTTCATCCCGCCGGGTCTGCCACATATCCCTGCGCCCGGTGAGGTCTTGCAGCAGGGCGTCGAGGCCGGCTGAGGGAAGCTCCGCGACCCCGAAGGGTTCCACCCCCACGAGCGCCGCTTTGCGGTACTTTTGAATCTCTTCGGCCAGTGCGTCACATTCCCGGATCAGCCGTTCATGCTCCCGGCGGGCCGTCTCCAATTGATGCCGGGCGTCCCGCAACGCCTCGCCCGATTTCTCGAATTGCGTCCGGATTGTCTCCAGGGCCTTTTGCGCCGTCTTCTCCGCCCTGCCATTCCCTTCGGCGGCCTGGACGGTGGCGCCGGTTTCGGCCATTTTCGTCCGGACACCGGCAAGTTCTTTGCGCACCTCCGCGGCTCGCCCTTCCGCGGCGGCCCGGATATTCAGCTTCAGCAGCGCTTCGCCGCACGCCTTTTCATCCGCATCCCGCACAGCCCTCTTCTCCTCCATCTCTTTTTCCGCATGCCGGATCTCCGCCGCTGCTCTGGCCTGTTCGGTTTCCAGTTTGCCCAGTTTCTCGGACACTTTTTTGTATTTGGCCTTTGCCTTTTTCAAGCCGGCTTCCGCCTTGTTCCATTCGGGGAGATTGCCCTTCGCGTAGGGATGGTCGGTGGCGCCGCACAGAGGGCATGGTCTGCCGTCCTCCAACCGCCGCCTTTCCTCCTCAAGGTCGCGGATCCGGCCGAGGAGAGCAACCTCCGTTTCAAGGGCTACGATCTCCTTTTCCAGAACCGCCTTTTGATCCGACGAGGATTGGATCTCAAACGAGAGCTTCTCATGGCCGGCCCGAAAGGCTTCCAGGGCCGTTTTCAGACCGTCCAGCTCCCCGCCGGTCTTTTCGATCCGGTCGAGGATTTCGCCCGCCTGGAGCAGAAGACGCTCGCGCTCCTTCAGGGCATCGGCTTCATCGCGCCACCGGCCGAGATCGCGTCCCTGGAGGAGGGCCGCAAGCTCGTCGCTTAGACGCCCGAGTTCCCTCTGCCCCTCCTCGAATTCCCGGCGGGATTTCTCATGGCCGGCTTCGAGTTTGCCGCAAGCGGCGATGGTGGACGCCTTTTTCCCGGCTGCCGAGGCAAGCTCTGCGCAGGCCTTGCCATGCTTTGCCTCGCTCTCGCGAAACGACGCGAATTCTCTGGCGATGACGGCGAGGTGGGTCAAGAGCAGCGCATCAGCGGCGTGTCCGGCCTGGTAGTCCCGGATCACATCCAGGCCGGCCTCCGTCTGTTTCAGTGCCCGCCCGACCTTTTCGATGTTGCTTTGATACCCCCTTCCCTGCCTCTCGGCCTCCCCAATCGCCTTGACCTTCTCTTCAACCTGCTTTCTCTGCTCCCCCAGCCTGGCATCGAGGTCGCGCACCTTCTTGAGGATCTCCGCCTCGGCGGCCTGCTGGGCCCGCGCCTCGTTCAGCCCAACCTCCGCGGCCTGTTTCAAGATCAGCGCAGCGGCGCAACCCTTCTCCTTTTCGGTCAGCATGGCGAGTGCGCCGGCGAGTTCCTTGGCCTCATCGTCCTGCTGGGAACGCAGAGCAATGAACCCCCGGTAATCACCCTCCAGGCCGAGGGCCTTGCGGGATTTTTCGAGCTTGACGGCTTCCGGCGCAAACGCCTCCCGGCGCTTCCCGAAATCCAGCAGCTTACCATCCAACTCCGCGATATCCCCCTTCAGGACCGCCACACGGTCCAGCCAGAGGGCCGCCTTGCGAAGGCCTTCGATCCGGCTCTCCAGCTCCGCTTCCCGGGACCGCTTCTCCTTGAGGCCGGTTTGCACCCCCCCCTCTTCCGCTGCGCTGAGAACCTGGATTCCTTTCAGTTCCGCCTGCAACAGCTCCAGCTTGTCGTGTTCTTCCGTGCGGCGCTCGTGAACCTTCATGGATATCCGGCTATAAATTTCGGTGCCGGTGATCTGCTCGAGGATGGGCGCCCGCTCGTCGGGATCGGCCTGGAGAAAGACCGCGAATCCCCCCTGGGCGAGCAGCATCGAACGGGTGAAGCGCTCGAAGTCCATGCCCGTGGCCTTTTCGATGAACTCGCCCACCTGGGTGATCTTCGACTCCAGGACGGTCCCGGAATCGGCGTCGGCGATCTCATGCCTGGCCTGCTGCAGCTCTCCTTCCGGCTGCTTCCGGGCGCGGTGCTGACTCCAGTGGCAGCGGTACCGGCCCTTCCGCGTCTCGAAGGTTACCTCGGCAAAGCACTCCCCCGTCTGGCGCGACATGATCTCGTTGCCGCTTTTCGTCACCTTGTCCAGACGGGGCGTCCGGCCGTAAAGCCCGAGGCAGACGGCATCGAGGATGGTCGTCTTTCCGGAACCGGTGGGACCCGTAATCGCAAAGATACCGTCGGACATATAGGCCGGGTGGGTGAAATCCACCTGCCATTCGCCCGCAAGAGAGTTCAGGTTTTTGAATCGTACGCCAAGGATCCGCATGTTACTATTTTCTCCTGTCAGGCTATTCAGCCATCGGATCCGCTTCATTCAGGGATACAATGACCTCCCGGTAGGCGCTCAAAAGCGCCGGGCGCTGATCCTCCGGGACTTCATGCGCCTGAAGGCAGCGCTGGAACACCTCCGTCGCATCGAGGTCGTCGAGCGACTCCTCCGCACCCGTCCCAATCAGTGCGCGTTCCAGCACCCGGCTGTTTCGGATGCGGAGGATCTCGATGCCGCTCCCGGCAACGGCCTCGTCCAGCCGCGTGCGCAAATCGCCGGCGATCTCCTCTCCTTCGTAGATGATCTCCAGCCAAGCCCGGCTCCCCCGCGATTTGAGCCCATCGATTTCCCGGGCGATGGCCGGCCAACCCCCCTGCAGGGTCTTCAGCTCCTGGAACCGGGGCACAGGGATGCTCGTGACTCTGGGGGCATGATCCAAAAACTCAACGAGAAAAACGCTTTTCCGCTGCTCGGCCTCCCCGAAGCCGATGGGCAGCGGGGAACCCGAATAGCGGATGAAATCGGAACCACCTACGATCTGCGGGATATGGAGATGTCCCAGCGCAAGGTAGTCGATACACGCCGGAAACAGATCTGTTCGGACCTGGGCGAGGGAGCCGATATACAGCTCCCGCACCCCGTCGCCGTCCACGGTCCGGCCGCCTGCCGCAAACAGATGCCCCATGGCGACGACCGGAACAGGCTGTTTCAGCAGGGCGCGTTTCTCTTCGGCCGCCTCGCACACCCGGCGGTAATGCGCCCGGATCCCCTCGATGATCTTCCTCTCCTTCTCCTCGACACTCTCCCCGGCCTCGGCGGTGCGGATCTCGCGGTCCCTGAGATAGGGGATGGCGCAGACGATGAGCTGGGGCTCCCCATCCGGCCCGTTGATGACGATCAGTTCATCCGCGGGGGAATCGGATGCGCACCCCACCACATGGACGTTGAGAAATTTCAGGAGTTCCCGGGGCGCGCTCAGGAAAGAGGGCGAATCGTGATTCCCGGCGGTCACCACCACGTGGCGGTTTGAAGAGGCCGCCGCGCGGCACAGGAAGCGATAGTAGAGTTCCTGGGCATGGCTGCCGGGCGTGCTGTTGTCAAACACGTCGCCCGCGACCAGGATCACGTCGATGCTTTCCTTCTCGATCACACCGGCCAGCCATTCCAGGAAGGCCTCAAACTCCTCATACCGCTGGCGGCCATGAAGGGCACGGCCGATGTGCCAGTCCGATGTGTGCAGAACCCTCATCTTTTTCCTTTCTGCGAGACCTTTGAAAATCGTGATCCCTCCGCGCGCTGGACATTTTTCGACCCTGCGCCTCCTCGCTTCGCTGCAAAGACGAAACTCGCGCTTCGCGCTCAGACAGTCGTCTTTGCGGGCGCTGCGCTGCGGGGGCAGGGCGCCCCGAAAAATCTCCAATGCGCGCTTCCGGGATCCGATTTTCAAGTTACGCAAAGGTCTCTCTGCATGGTTTTGCCTGTCAAGCCCATCGCATCCTTATTATATATGGCCATCGGAATCGCATCCGGCCCGGATTAAAGACTTCCCGCCTTGACGGCATCAATGACGGCCGCCGCTTTCCATCAACCCATCTTCGTCAGCTTCGCCCCGATCCGGGAGGCGATGATCACCAGGGTGGTGGAGATGAAAATCATCAGGATGCCCAATGCGGAGAGCCTCCCCCACAGGCCGTCTTCGGCGAACCGGAGAATCTGGACGGCGAGGACCTCCGTTCCCGGCCGGGAGAGGACGACGGAGAGGCTCAGCTCCCGGACAAACATGGTGGCCATCAGGATCCATCCGGAGACGATCCCGGGGATCAGCAGCGGGATGACGATCCGCCGCATCGTGTAAAGCGCGCCGCCGCCGCAAACCCGGGACGATTCCTCCAGGTTGCTGTGGATCTGCACGAAGGCGCTGGTCAGCGGCCGGATCCCGTAGGGCAGGTAGGTGGCGATATAGCCGATCAGCAGCGCCCAGATCGTCGCGTACAGGGGCGTCCGGACAAAGAACCACATGAAACCGATCCCGACGACGATCCCCGGGAAGGAGAAGGAGAGAAAACTCAGGGATTCGAGAAAACCGGAGACCTTTGATCGGACCTTGACGATGACGTAGGCAACGAAGAAGGAGAGGATCATCCCCAGCGTCGCCCCCCCGATGCCGAGAATGAGGCTGTTTTTCAGGGAGAGCAGCGAGACGGGGTCCCTCAGAACCGCGATCCAGTGTTTCCAGCTCATCATCGCGAAGGCCTTCGCGCTCGGCACCATCGAGTAAGGAACGAGGGATGTGTAGAAGAGGACCAGGACCGGCAGCACGATCAGCACAAACGACAGCAGCGCGACGATCCCGAAGAGGGGATACCGGGCCCCCTTGAGGTCGATCACGCTCGGCCGATAGCCCCGGCTCGAGATGGTCACGTATCTCTCCCCTTCCCGGGTCAGGTGCCGATAGAGGAAGATGAGCGTAATGGAGGCGACCAGGGCGCTCATCCCCACCGCCGCCGCCATCCCGTAATCCGTGGCATAACCGGTGGCGATGATGCGGTAGATGTGGGTCGCCAGCACATAGATCCGCCCCGGCATGCCGATCACCGACGGGACGGCGAAAGAGGCCAGGCTCCGGACGATGACGAGCGTCGCGGCGGCCAAAATGGCCGGCCGAAGGACCGGCAGGGTCACCCGCGTCAGCGTCCGCATATTCGACGCCCCGCACACCCTGGAGGATTCCTCCAGCGAAACGTCGAAGGCCGACATGGCGGGGGCAATGACCAGGTAGGCGATGGGCAGATCCAGGAGCCCCTCCACAAGGATCATCCCCTGAAGTGTATATATGCTCAGGGCCATCCCTTCCAGACCGTAGACCTGCCGGAGAAAGAGGTTGATCATCCCGTTCGACGGGTTGAGCAGCAGAACCCAGCTCACGGCGAACAGGATGTGAGGAACCATCATCGGGATCAGCGAGAGGATCCGGAATATGAATTTGAAGGGGATGTTGGTCCGGGTGTTCAGATAGGCCAGAAACAATGCCAGAACGGTGGCGACGATGGCGGAGCCGATGGTGAAGATGACCGTATTGAAGAGAATGTCGGTGAAAGCGGGGTCGGTGTAGGCCTTGACGTACTTCGAAAGGGTGAAAGTTCCGAAGGCGCCGAGTCCCTCGCTGAAGCTTCCCAAGATAAGCATGACGACGGGACAGACCGTCAGAAACCCGACAATCGCGATCAGGCTTGGCGTCAGGGCCGTTCCTGGCTTTTGCATCGTACATTACCCTTTCAATTCATGAGAAGGGAACAGTGACGCGGGTCGAAGTGGAGGGCGATCTCTTCGCCCTCCCGGACGGCGGTCGTCGGCTCGATCCGG
>JAPLJW010000250.1 GCA_026388365.1 Deltaproteobacteria bacterium
CCTTGGAATCCCGGATCCGGACGGACAGCGCGTCGGAGCTGAAGCCGCCGAAAACGACGGTATGGATGGCGCCGATGCGGGAGCAGGCCAGCATGGCGATCCCGGTCTCGGGGACCATCGGCATGTAGATACAGACGCGGTCTCCCTTCTTGATCCCGTGCGATTTCAATACATTGGCGAACTTGCAGACTTCCTGATACAGCTCGCGGTAGGTGATGGCGCGCTCCTCGCCCGGCTCGTTCCCGACCCATTGGATCGCCACCTTATCGCCCCTCTTTTCCAACTGCCGGTCGAGGCAGTTGTAGGAGACGTTCAGTTTGGCGCCCTCGAAATACTTCACATGGATCGGCCCCTTGCGGATGTCGAAATTGAAGTCCTCGACCTTGTCCCACTTCTTGAAAAAGGTCAGATACTCATCGGCCTTTTTGGCCCAGAAGCCCGGCGGGTCGGCCAGGAACTCCGCGTAGAGCTTCTCGTACTCCTCCCTGCTTTTGATGTAGGCGATTTTGCGAACCCTGTCATGTACCGGATAAACCTCTTTCAACTGTACCTTGTCCTCTTCTCCCATGGTGACCTCCATTTTTTTACTGAATTATTTCTGACGCTTGAGCGACTTTGATGAACTCGTAAAAAGCCCGAGAACCCCCTATTTTGTCGTTTCTGCGAATCTCGGATCAAGGTCCGGGACAGGCACAGGAACCCGATTTCAGGATGTTCTGGATCCCGGCCTTCGCCGGGGTGACGCTTGCGGTGATTTTTTACGGGAGCATCAAAACCGCCGCTTCGGAATATCTTCCATAAGGGAACAGATTCGGACCGCCAGGAAACATCACTGATCGTGAACGGCGGTCACTATATGACCAGAGGTCATATCATTGTGCGTATGCTCCTATATCAAAGATGTGCCGGATGTCAAGAACTATTTTGGAACCGGAAGAGGACCGTCTCGGGTAGGCAAACGGACCCCCGCCGAGGAGGTTTTCGCCTCTGCATCGATCAAAAATTTTGCGTATCCTTGAAGCGTTGCCGTCGCCATTCAGGCAAGGGGTGTTTTTTATCCACTCCTTGCCTGTCTGACCCATTTCCTCCGGACCCCTCCCGGCGTTCCGAACCGGCGGACTTTCCCCAAAGTCGAAAGAAGTCAAATTAACACGCATGGGCATCAATTTGTTCACATTGATTTTATGCTTCGTGTGCGCAGGTCGTTTCGACGTCGGCCCGGATCGCAGCGGTCCTCAAAACCGGTCGTTGGTATGGTGATTGCGTTTACCGTAACGTTCTCCACCCGGCTGTGCTTGCGCCGGGGGAAGAAAGATTGGGGCTGATGATTTTCAAATTGACCGATTCCTTGATCTCCTCTGTTCTGAGCCCGGAATAGAGAGGCTTCCCCTGAAAACCGACGCCCCATCGCCGTTAATAAAGCGCACCGCTAAAAAGCATATAAAAGCTTAAGGATCAAAGTTTCTTCAGGCGTCCCTCCAGGACCCGCCGCGACATTCCCAGGTAATTCGCCGTCTTTGTCCGGTTTCCCCCGTGCTTTTCGAGGGCTATGCGGATGATCTTCCGATTGAGCTTCTCGAGATCCAACCCCTCTTCCGGCAGATGGAAATCCCCGCTTCCCGGAACAGGCGCCCCCGATGCCTGTTTCTCCCGGATGGCGGCGCCGTCGCGGATGAAGGCAAGATCATCCACATCCGCGCAGTCCGAGACCTGCATCAGGACCAGCCGCTCCATCGCATTCTTGAGCTGCCGGACATTCCCCGGCCATGAGAAGGAGAAGAGGAACTTCTCCGCCGCCGGCGTGAAACCGCCGAACTTCTGCCCCCGGCGTCGGGAGGCCCGCTCCGCAAAACGGAACGCGAGGGGCGGGATATCCTCCCGCCTTTCCCGGAGCGGGGGGATCCGGATATGCCCCATATTCACCCGGTAGAAGAGGTCCAGACGGAACCTCTTTTCATCCACCTCCCGATCGAGGTTCTTGTTCGTCGCAGAGATGATCCGGATATCCACCGGAATCTCCCTGATCCCGCCCAGACGGTAAAGTTTCTTTTCCTCAAGAACCCGAAGGAGCTTGACCTGAACGCCCGGCGGCAGCTCACCGATTTCGTCGAGGAAAATCGTCCCGCCGTTGGCCGACTCGATCTTTCCCATCTGCCCCCGGGTCGTGGCGCCCGTATAGGCACCCGGGTCATGGCCGAAGAGCTCCCCTTCGAAGAGCTCCTGGCTGATGGCGCCGCAGTTAATCGCCACAAAGGGAGCAACGGCGCTGCGCCCCCCGTAGAAATGGATATACCGGGCGATCAGCTCCTTCCCCGTGCCGCTCTCCCCCTCGATCAGGACGGGAATCTCCCGATCCGTGCTGTACTTTTCCGCCTGGCTTGCGACACGGCGCATCGCCTCGGAATAGATGCCCAAGCCCTCGAGGCCGACCTCTTCCAGATAGGCCTCGCGGAGCCTCTCCACCTCCCCCCGGGCTGCCTGCGTCTCAATTCCGACCCGTTCCTGAAATTCCTGCTTCAGAAGCCGGTACTTGTTCCGCAGGGCCACATAGGCGGCCGAACGTTCAATGACGATGGCCAGTTCACGGACGTCGATCGGCTTCTGGAGGTAATCGAAGGCCCCATATTTAAGCGCCTTGATGGCGCTGGTCGTATCGCCGTGGCCGGTCACGACAATGACGTCCACGGGTGACTTCTCGATCACCTTGATCCGCCGGAGGAGCTCCAGACCGTCGATCTCGGGCATCCGGATGTCGGTGATGACGAGGTTGATTTCCCGGCAGTGGAACTCCCGGAGCGCCTCCATGCCGTCGGCGGCGCAGATGACGGCATGGCCGAGCTTTTCCAGAAAACGGGAGAGGCTTTTGCGGACATCCGCCTCGTCGTCGATCAGCAGGATGTTCAAGGTCGTTCCTCCCCGGCAGGGATGAAGACCACGAATGTCGCGCCCCCGATTTCATTGTTGCAAGCCTCGATCCGTCCGCCGAACTTGCTGACGATGGACTGGCTGATGCTGAGGCCGAGCCCCGTTCCCTGGCCCGCGGCCTTGGTCGTGAAGAAGGGGTCGAAGATCTTTTCCAGAAGGTGCTCGGGGATGCCGCCGCCGTTGTCGCTCACCTCGATCCAAACGGCGCCGTCCCGGCTGCCCGTCCGGATCCGCAGCGTCTTGGGATCGCGGGTGCTGTCATCGAGCGCCTGGCGGGCATTGACGATCAGGTTCATCACGACCTGTTCGAGTTCGTTGAGGGATGCCCGCAGCGGGGGCAGCTTCGGATCGAGATTCCTCTCCACACGGATCACGTGGGCCTCGATCTGCCGGCCGATCATGGAGAAGACATTCTCGATCGCCTCATTGGCCATCACACTCTCCCCTCCGGCATCGCGCTCCTCCCGGGCGAAATTCCGGACATTCCGGATCACCTTGTCCATCCGCGCCACCTGCCTGGAGATCATCTCCAGCCCCTCGAAGAGTTCCTCGGGATCGAGCGGCCACCCCTCGGCACGGCCGAAGAGGAAACCGCCGGTAATGACGCGGATCGTGTTGAGGGGCTGATTGAGTTCGTGGGCGATCCCGGCCGCCAGGATTCCAAGGGCCGCCAAACGGTCCTCATGATGGAGATTCAGATCCGGGACGCGGGCCTCCCGGCCACGCTTCGGCCGCAGCGTTGATGATCCGCGGGATATACTGTTTTTGCCTTTCATGGATTGACCCTCTGCGACGTCGCGTCTTTACCATACCGCGCCTGCTCAAATCAAGAATTAAGGCATCGGGGATGCTCCCCGAAACACTTTTCAGCAGACACCGGAAGGGTCTCGTCGCATTTCCGGGTGAACGGGAACGGGAGCGTGACAATTTTTATCTTGACGGCCGCCCGTCGTTCATAACTATTGCACTGGCAACGAAATATAGCAATGCATGGTCGCCAATACGCGTTTAATGACCTCGGGCGCAAAATCGCGGCTGCCGAGATACGACCCCAGCGTTCCTCCTGCGACAACGGCCAGGACCAACGGAATGGCCGGACCCGGAAACTGGTGCGTTGCGCTGAAATTTCCAACCGGACCCGCTGCCGAATTGACAAGGATGAACCATGCTGAAACCGCCGCTGCCGTCTTGGTGGTGGCCCAGCGCATCAGAATGGTAAGGGGTGTGAGAAAGATGCCGCCGTCTGTGCCGGCGTGAGGCCGGCCAACAGACCCGAACCCGCGCTGACCGGCAGCGCTTCGGCAACGCCGGGCATCCGCAGGTGAGATCCCTCGCGCGGGCGGATGAAAAACCGCACCGTTGAGAAGAGAAAAACCAGCCCGACAAAGATGTTGAGGACGAGTGCATCATAATTGGCACGGAATACGCTTGCAATCGAAGCAAATATCATGTGAGGTGTATCAATGAACGCGATAAGAATATTGATCGTCATAGGAACGCTGCTTATGAATGCCCAGGTGTATGCAGAAAATAAGTCTTTGCTTGTCTTTGCCGGCTCAGCAAGCAAACCTCCAACGGAAGAAGCGGCAAAGGTCTTTGAAAACAAGACGGGTCTCAAGGTTGATTTGCTTTTTGGAGGTGCGGGCTATGTGCTTTCACAAATGATGCTGGCGAAAAAAGGAGACCTTTACTTTCCCGGTTCTTCGGATTTTATGGAAACGGCAAAAAAGAAGGGTGCTGTTTATAATGAAACAGAGAGAAAGATCGTTTACCTTGTTCCGGCTATTAATGTAAGAAAAGGGAACCCCAAAAATATCTGGCAATTGAGTGATCTGGTTGCGCCGGGACTGCGTGTGGCCATAGCGCGTCCGGATACGGTTTGTGTAGGACTATACGCGGTCGAGATTATCGAAAAGAACTTGACCAAAGAACAGATAAAAGCCTTGCGAAATAACATCGTAAATTATACGGAAAGCTGTGAAAAAACAGCAACGACCCTATCGTTAAATACTGCCGACGCTGTATTGGGATGGAGCGTTTTTCAATATTGGGACCCGGAAAGAATTGAAACTGTTAATTTGGCAAAAGAAGAGATATCGCGGGTCGGGTATATACCGATTGCCGTTTCCAGATATACGAAAGACAGAGGGTCGGCACAAAAATTTATTGACTTTATCTTGTCTGATGAAGGTAAAACCATCTTCAGAAAATATCATTATTTTATGTCTCCGGAAGAGGCCTATCACTATATTGGCTTAAAGAAACCGGTAGGAGGGGAATATAGTGCTCCCGCGGAATGGATGAATAAATGAGAATTAATGTCAGCCTGAAACGGACATTGATCATAAATGCCCTGGGAGTCTTTTGTTTATACTTTATATTGGTCGTTTCCGTATTTTATTTTTTCAAGCCGTCTATTTCTTTAAGTATACTGACGTCCAGTCGAACAATATATTCTTTAGGCCTCAGTCTCTTTGCTGCCACTGCGGCAACGTTGATTGCCATTATTTTAGCAATCCCTTCCGCCTATGCTCTTTCTCGGTACGACTTTCGCTTAAAAACGCTTGTAGACACTTTTCTGGAACTGCCATTGGTAGTATCTCCCGCGGCTCTGGGAGCAATGGTGCTGATTTTTTTTAATAATCCCGCAGGTTCGTGGATTAATGAACATGCAGGCAATTTCATTTTTACCGTAAGCGGCGTCATTCTTGCCCAGTTGGTAACCGTACTCGGCATTGCCGTTAGATTAATCAAAGCTGTTATGGACGAAGTCCCGGTCAGATACGAACATGTGGCGCGGAGCTTGGGCGCTTCACCATATTACACCTTTAAAAATATCGTCTTGCCCATATGCAAGGGGGGTATTATTTCCGCTTCCATCCTGACATGGGCAAAAGCCTTTGGTGAATTTGGCGCTACCATAACCATTGCCGGTTCCATTCCGAATAAAACAGAAACGCTCCCTATTGCTGTTTTTATGAGACTATCCTCCGCCGACATTGAGGGCACCGTTGTCATGATCCTGATTTCCATTATAATTGGTCTCGGTATATTGCATATCTATAAAAGACTGTCCCGCCAAAAAGGGATTCCCCATGCTTGAGCTGAAGAATCTTTCCGTCCATGTTGGTGATTTTAAAGTTGCAGACATCTCTTTATCTATAAATAACGGTTCCGTCCACGCAGTATTGGGTCCGTCGGGAAGCGGAAAAACTATTTTAGTCGAGACCATCGCCGGATTTCATAAACCCTGCGGCGGGCAAGTATTTTTAGAAGGCGTAGACATTACGGCACTTGCTCCGGAATGGCGATACATGGCTTATGTCCCTCACGATTTGGCGCTTTTCCCACACTTGACGGTCAAAGAAAATATCTATTTTGGTTTGACGGCAAGAGGAAGGTGTAGCGAAGCATTCAAAAGAAATGCCGATGCAATAGCAGAGGCTCTTTATATAAAAACCTATTTTGATCGCAATATTGCTACGCTCAGTGGCGGTGAAAAACAGAGGGTGGCTCTGGCAAGAGCACTCGCCACGGGAAATAAAATACTCTTGCTCGACGAACCATTTTCCGGACTTCATCCTGGGCTCAGAAAAGAATTCTGGTTTTTATTAAAGGAACTGCAAACCCGCCATCATTTGACGATAATCCTCATTACCCATGATCTTGCGGAAGCCTTCTTTTTGGGAGATCATATTAGTATCCTTATTGATGGAATGGTTCATCAAAGCGCCGCAAAAGAAAAGTCGAGGATTCCCCGAGACAAAACGGTAGCTTCATTCTACGGCATAAGAAACATCTTCCCCGGCATATTTTCAGAACAAAAGTTGCTGATTCCCAAATTAAATCTGACTTTGCCCATCCTTGACGGCTGGGCTGCTCAAGAAGAAAATGGAAAAATATTTGATGTCGGCGTACGGGCAGAAGACCTGATAATCTATGATATAGAACGCATTAATGGTGTTCTTAATTTATCACCGGAAGTAATTTCGATGCCCACATTGCGCGGGAAAATTACTGCTTGCTTTGAAAAGGGCCATAGCGCCACCGTTATTTTTTCTCCCACAAACTCAGACATCTTGATAGAGGTGGAAATACCTTATCACAAGGTAAGGAAATTATGTGATGGGAAAAGAACGGACATTGCTGTGGCCATCCCACCGGATAGAGTATTCATTTTAGAATCCCAACAGGAGGTCATATTTGTGTCATAAAGAATCATCTTACTTAACCGTTTTTTTCAATCTTTAATCAAGGCGTCTTATATGGATCGGCATAAGACTCTCCCTGGCATCTCCGGAGTCGTGGCCAGCAAAAGCGAATTTGATTTCCAGCGGCTATTGGTTGCTATTCCTCATGGGTCGGCGACAATCCAGTCGGCACGATGACCTGCACCGCAGGAAAGTGTCGTAACCGGCCGAGGACGACTCTCCGGATTCCAGGCGGGTCAATCGAAAGTAGATATTCGGCTAACTTCTGGGCTTTTTCCAGGCCGCCGGGGATATCAACTTTGTTGATCAAGGGGACAACGCGCGCGCCGGCGGGGCAGCTTTTCATCAATTCTTTCATCAGGCGGGCGATGACATCTTCCGTAACCATGCTTCCAATCGGTAATTTGAGAAGGCGGGACGCGATGGCCGAACGAAAGACACTTTCCTCATCGAGAGGGCGGCCCATTCCATCGATTCCCATGACCGGCACGAGCAAGGTCGTATTTTTCGGTATCACCGGCTCCCCTTCACGGAGGGCTTTCAAAGGCCGGCCGGCGGAACCGTCGGCTTCATTGACGATTGTGGAAACCCCGTCCATACAGGAGATCTCTTCAACCCATTCGGGAAAGATCCCCTGGAATTTGCCGTTGGGCAGCCTTTCCCTGACGATGAGGAGACAGTGACGACGATGTATATTTTCCGCCACCCATTTTTTTACTTCTCCAAGTTCATGGGAAAAAAACTGAAGAAAAAAAGAGGAAGGCTTCGGTTCCATGATCTTCGTGGTTGTGGTCAGGATGATCCCTTTCCTGTGCGACGAGAGTTCCCTGCCCAGGGCGTACATCAGGGTGGTCTTCCCGCCCCCACCCACAAGGCTGATTACCTCACTGTCTCCGATGGAAAAGGCCTGTTCGAGAGTCATCGATCACCCGACCCTGCTCATTTCATATATTTCTGATACTCTTCCGGCGTATCGATATCCTTCAGGACCACATCCTGATCCACTTCAATCTCCAAAATATCCTCGGGATGATTCATCAGGATCTGGCGGGCTCCCACATCTCCCTGCAGTTGCAGGGCCTCCTGCAGGTACTGAACGCCGATCAGGACGGGATGCCCCCGCCAACCCCGATAAACGGGCCGGACAATACCTGGCTTGGGGCTGGCCTTCTGAAAATCCCGGATCAGGTGGTTAATGATCTCCGGACCGATGCCGGGCTGGTCTACCAAGAGAACCAGAAAGGCTTCACTTCTCGGATCCACGGCCAGCAAACCGCACCGAAGCGAAGAAGACATCCCTTTCTTATAATCCGGATTGATCACGATCTTGATTTGGCATTCAGGCAGGCTCTTTCTTATCTGTTCCGCTTCATGCCCCAGCACCAGAATGATCTCATCCACATCGGCGTTTATAAGATTTTCCAAAACGTGCCGCAGGAGGGTCTTTCCCCGCCATTCCAGCATCTGCTTAGGTCGGCCCATGCGCCTGGATTCACCTGCAGCAAGTAAAATCGCTGAGATCATGACCACACTTTTTACTTGGGAGAAAGGGCAAACAGGGCATCGACCAGGCCCTGCCATGTTCTCTAACGGGAACCGGGCTCCTTACGTTTCTTGTTATCTCGCCGCACCTGGATCATCTGACCTACGATGCTCACCGCGATCTCCTCCGGTGTCAGCGCCCCGATATCCACGCCGATGGGCGCATGAACGCGCTGCAGCTTTTCCCTGGCGATGCCCTTATTCTCCAAGTTATTATACAAAGTCTGGATTTTCTTCTTGCTGCCGATCATGCCAATGTACCTGGCCTCCGTGTTCAGCGCCCACTCCAGAACTTCCTGGTCATAGGCATGCCCACGCGTAACGATCACCAGATAACTGGATCGGTTCACCTTCAATTGGGGAAAAGCCAGTGAAAATTCCTCTGCAATCACCTGCTCCGCTTCCGGGAACCGCTCCTTGCTGGCAAACTGGGCCCGGTCATCGATCACCGTAACCTGGAATCCCGCCATCGCGCTGATCTTCGACACAAAAAGAGAGATATGGCCGCCGCCAAAGATGAAGACCGCGGGGTTGGAAATGATCGGCTCGATATAGATATCCAAAACCCCTCCGCAGATCATCCCGAGCCCGGCCGCTTCCTTTTCCGTAAGGTCATAGTGGAATGTACGCGGTTTTTCCTCCCGAATGACCTTGATGGCTTCTTCGATGACTTGCCCTTCCAGGCAGCCTCCTCCAATGGTCCCAAAGATGGTCCCATCCTCGCGGACGAGCATTTTGGAGCCCGTTTCCCGAGGGGTGGAGCCCTCTGTCCCGATGATTGTAGCGACCGCTGCGCTACTGCCATTGGCTTTGAGTTTCACAATTTTCTCGTAAAGATCCGCCATCGTGACTCCCGAATAAAATTAGGAATGAGTCCTTGCCGGCACTCGGTGCTTCGAAACCTTTGCCCAATTTGAAAATCGTGTCCCGGAAGCGCGCATTGGAGATTTTTCGGGACGAAAAATATCCAGCGTGCGGAGGGATCATGATTTTCAAAGATCTCACTTCATTGATTGTACTTTCTCATGACGGCCTCCAGAACAGCGCCGGCTATGGCGCGGGCCTTCTCAGAAATGGTCAGGCAATTTTCCGGTGTCGCACGCGGATCCACATCCCCCACCTTCATGTTCAGCTCCACCATAAGACCGTCGTGCAGAATCCCCCGTAAAACACCGGAGGTCATCGCCTTCAGGGGAACGCCTCCCACTTCCGCCACGACCTCTTCCTTCTCGACCCGGTCTCCGATTTGCTTCCTTCCCTGAAACCTTCCACAGGTTGGGGCCCGCAGAACCCTTTCCCATGTATACCCGCCGATATCACCGGGGATGCCCGTATCCGGATCCGCCTCGCCCTCTTCAATCACCCTTCCCAGGCGATGCCCGCGGTTTGTCTCGATGACAACGTGTACATCCCTTCCGGCGCAGAACCCGGGGCCCAGACCGATGACCAAAGGGGCGTCACCGAGGCTTGTACCGGTGTTTCTTTTGGCCAGGATCGCATCGACCAATACATCCGGCGACAGAATCTTGCGTATGGCACACTCCGGGTCGATGATGACCGGCACTTCCCCTTCCTCCCAGGCGCGCAGAATCCCCTCCTTACCGGACACCCGCTTCCCGACCAAACCTTCGACTTCTTTTCGCCCTTCGAAGACGGCTTCGCAGAAGGAGACTTTCCGGCGCACGGCCAGAGGCTCGGGGATTTCCGTGATGCAGACCCGGAAGCCCGAGCGGACCAGCCGCTGAACAACGCCCGAGGCCATTTCGCCTCCGCCTTTGATCAGGATGATCAGATCCTTCAAACGCTTTTCCGTCATGGATCAGGCGCCTTTCCCGAATGGACAGACCGGGTATCGGCAGACCTGACACCTCAGGCACAGGCCGCCGTGGCCCAACGGTGCAACATCTTCGGCGGAGATCGGATCATCGGCCAGAACTCGGGGCAGAAAAACATCCAGAGCCGTAACCGGGTCATGAACCACGCAAGCCGGCGCCCCGAGAATGACCGTTTTCCCCAAGCGGGCATAGACGAACATTGCGCCAGGCAGCACGGGGGTTCCGTAGAAGACAACCTCCGCCCCGGACCTGCGGATTCCCGAAAGGGTCACATCATCGGGATCGACCGAAAGGCCGCCGGTCGTCACGATCACCTGGCAGCCGGCCTTCTTCATCCTTCCGATCTCGGCCGCGATCAGGGCAGGGTCATCGGTGACCACCGCCATCCTCGTCACTTTTGACCCCAGAGCCTCCACCTTCCCTTCGACGATGCCGGCGGATCGATCCTGGATTCGTCCCTCAAAAATCTCACTGCCCGTAACCAGGACGCCCACTTTTTTGGGGCGGATGGGAAGGACGTCGAGGATCGGCCCTCGGCTGCGGCCGATCCTCTCCACCCCGGCGACTTTGGCCTCGCGGGTCAAAAGGGGGATGATCCGCGTCCCGGCCACGACATCGCCGGCGCGCACGACGGAGTGGTTATGGCGCGTAGAAAGGATGACCGCCCCGCCCCTGTTGATCTTTTCCAGGGGACCCGCCTTAACCTTCAGGAGGCCGAAGGTCTTGGCGATGAACTCGACCTTCCCTTCCCGCGGCGGTCCCAGTTTCAGATTTCGGCCGACCACGGCCCGGGCTGTGCGCTTCGCCGCATCCTCCTCATGCACCTCCCCGGGGCTAAAAGTAAGAATATAAACCTCCTTCTTTCCCATGTCCAGGAGCTTGGGGACATCGCTCTTGCGGACGACATGCCCGCGCCGAAATCCGACCCCTTTGAACTTTCCGGGGAGGATCTGGGTGTGGTCATGGGCCAGTTTCAGACCCACCGCATCTTCCGCCTTGATCTTTTTCAGCATAACCCGATCTCCGCAAGGGTATGGTTACCCTCCCTCTTCCCACGATAGATGGATAGTATTACTCCGGCAAATAAATACGTCAATCGCTGTCATGATGGACCCCGTATCAGGTACGGGGCAGGCCCGATCCGGCATCCAGAATCACACTGGACACCGGCTTTCGCCGGTGTGACGAATAGGGATACATGGTTTGTCATATATAATTGCCGGAGTAATAACTACTCAGATAGCCCCATCATGGAGCCACAATTGACTGGTGAGAAGTATATCCCCCCCCTACCCAGGAATGCAAACACAAGTATCGTATCGCCTGGCTCCAGTAAACCTGTAGAAAAGGACACCTTGGGTCGCTGATCCACATGCCGATCCCCCTGCGGAACCCGATCCGGCTCCTCGCAGTGAAGGGCGATCATATACCTCTCAAAATTCGGCATCAGCTCCCTTTGCCTCTCTTCTATCTCCTTTCCCATTTCACGTTGGTTTTCCCCAATGCAACGCTCTTTCACGTTTTCCGTTCCCGGCCCGATTCCAGGCGGCTCATCATTCGACCCGCCCCTCTCGGAAGGCGCAGATATAATCCATGCAGAAGTCGTCCTTGCCGACAACCAGGGTGACAGCTTTGAGCATCGCAAAGAGCTGCTTGTCCGTCGGATCGATGATCGCCGCATCGAGCCCCATGGTGATCGCCGCCGCGAGAAACGCGCGGTTGATCAGTTTTCTCGCGGGAAGACCGTAGGAGACATTCGTCAGGCCGCAGACCGTATGGACGCCGGGGAATCTTTTCATGATCCCGCCAATGGCCTCGAGCGTGGCGCCGGCCGATTGCGGATTCGTCGAAAGCGGATAAACCAGCGGATCGATGTAGATGTCGTCGAGCGGAACGCGGGCGGCGGTCAGCTTCTCGACCAGAAGGCCCGCAAGCTTCACCTTGTCGTCCGCGGTCTCGGCCATCTTGTGCTCCGCCTGGCACAGCGCAATGACCTTGCTTTTGTACTCCACAACCAGCGGCAGGATCCCCTCGATCCGGGAAGGCTCCAGCGTGATGGAGTTGATGACCGGCGGCTTTTTCACCAGCGGCAGGATCGTCCGGATCACCTCCGGGTCCGGGCTGTCGATGGAGAGCGGCAGATCTGTCACCTCCTGAACGGTCTCGACGATCCAGCGGAGTTTTTCGGCCTCCTCTCCGACAAAGGTGCCGGCATTGACGTCGATGTAATGCGCGCCGGCCTCGGCCTGCGCCTTCGCCTCGCCCTGGATGAAACCCCGGTCACCCGCCGCGATCGCCTGGGCGATGGTTTTCCGCGATGCATTAATCCTCTCCGCGATAATCAGCATACATTTTCTCCCTTCTTTTTAACCTCCGGGATCCCCAGCTTTTGGGCCGTGTGATCCCTTCCCAGGTAAAAGTTGATCCAGGAGGAGGACTGATAAAAGTCCCAGTTGCAGGGAGGAACAGCCCCCCCGTCCAGACGCGACTCCTCCCCGTAATGCTTCAGCCTTGCATAGGCCTCGACATAGATGCAGCGTCTCTTGCCCGGATGAACCTCGCACCAGCCGTTGAAACTGCCGCCGCAGGCCCCGTTGCGCTGGTGCTTCGGACAACGGGACATGGGACAGTTGTACGCCGCATCGGTTAGGGCGCAATCTCCGCAGTCCCGGCAGTCATAGATCAGGACCTTGGCCAGATGTTCCAGTTTGTGGAAAAGATCCTCGATTTTTGTCCCTTCCACCCTCCGGCAGACAAGGCGCATGAGGCCGAAGAGATTCTTTCCCGGTTCAAACAGAAGCCGGTGGAACAGCCGGGAGTTCCGGTATGAGAAACCGACCGGCGCATCGAGAGGCTTTCCCCTACTGTCCGTCGGCATTTCCGTGTTGAGGCCCGTCCGCGGATCCCTCTGGTAGAGATAAAATCCCCCCGGCTGCGGGTCGTCGAAATGGGTGATCAGCTCCGGCCAGACGGGAAAGAGGGACTCCCCCTGGTCGATGATCTCTTCGACCTCTTCGCACCGGAGGTTGTGGCCGCCGATGTGGACACCGCCGAATCCCATCCCTTTCATGACCGCATACATCCGGGCGGCGCGAAGCAGGCGTGCCTTCGCCCCCTTGTCCGGCGCCGTCCTCTCCCGATCCATCTGCGCCAGCAGTTTTTCAGTGACGACGCAACCCGGGATCCGGTTTTGATTCATCAGTTTTGCCGCCCCGAAGGTGAGCACATAGATGTTTCCCACGAGGGGCACGCCAAGACCGTTGAGTTTCATGAACTGAAGCGGCTCATGAAACTTCCGGGCATCGTAACCCAGTTGCATGATGACAAAACGGGCCCCGGCGGCGATTTTTTTCTTCAGCTTGAAATACTGGACCATCTGCTCCGCCTCGGTTGCCTTGAAGGGGGAAACGGCGGCGCCGGCGAAAAAGTCGCTCGGCTGATGCCGGATGATCCCCTTGGGGCCGGGATAGGCCAGCCCCCGGTTCATCTCCGCGATCAGATCGAGGGTATGGACGGGATCAAGGTCGAAGACCGGCGCCGGCCTTCCGCGAAAACCGGTCACGGGGTAGTCGCCGCTCATGACCAGGAGGTTGCACACCCCCGCACGGTCCAGGGCATAGAGCTCGCTCTCGATCTGGTTGCGGTTCTTGTCCTTGCAGGTGAAATGGACCAGGGGTTCGATGCCGAGCCGCAGGATCTCCGCCCCGAGAAAATCAGCGAGGATGGCCGGGTTTCCGCCGGGATTGTCGGTGAGCGTGAGGGCATGGATCCGTCCCCCCTTCGCCGCCTGCGCAGCGGCCGCCAGGGCGTTCTCCTGGGCCTGCTCCCGCGCCCCCCTTCCCGGCACCAGTTCCCAGGTGACCGAAAAGGCCCGCGGATCGAGTAGGGATTGCCTGAAACGATTCTCCAACGTCTTCACCATCTAAACGGGACCAGACGGCGTCCCGGCGTAAAACAAGATCCGGGACGGCCCTACAGTCCGCTATGCCGTCAGCGGATCCCGGCCGCGAGTTTCGCCGCCTTCAGCGTGTTGGCCATCAGCATCGTGATCGTCATCGGCCCCACGCCCCCGGGCACGGGTGTGATCATGCCCGCCTTCTCCTTCACCGACTCGAAATCGACATCCCCGCAGAGCTTCGCCTTGCCGCCGGGGGTCATCCCGATGCGGTTCACGCCCACATCGATCACGACGGCCCCCTCCTTGACCATCCCCGCCGTGATCGACCGGGGTCTTCCGGCCGCCACGATGAGGATGTCCGCCCGACGGGTGTGAGAGGCGATATCCTTGGTCCCCGTGTGGCAGATCGTCACCGTCGCATTCGCCCCCGGCCGCTTCTGCAGCAGGATGTTGGCGATGGGCTTGCCGACGATGTTCGACCGTCCGACGACGACCGCCTCCGCCCCGTCAATCTTCACGCCGGAACGGATCAGGAGCTGCTGAATCCCTGCCGGCGTGCAGGGAAGATAACCGGCCTCGCCGATCATCATCTTCCCCAAATTCACCGGATGGAAACCGTCAACATCCTTTTTCGGATCGATCGCGTAGAGAACCTTTGTCTCGTTGATCCTTTTCGGAAGCGGAATTTGCACCAGAATCCCGTGGATCTTCGGATCCCGGTTGTAGCGGTCGATCAGGGCCAGCAGCTCTTCTTCCTCTATCGTTTCCGGCCGGTTTTCCTGAACCGAATGAAACCCGATCTCTCTGGCGGCCTTCTGTTTGCCCGTCACATAGCTTATTGAAGCCGGATTTTCGCCGACCAGGATCGTGACGAGCCCCGGAACCACCTGGAATTTTTCCTTCAGAAGCGCCGTTTCCGCCGCCAATTCCTCCCGGATCTGCCGGGCGATTTCGATGCCGCTGATCAGTTTTGCCGTCATATTTCCCCCTTTAGAACAGCCCTTTGACCCTGCCCGTTTCACAGTCAACGTCGATCCGGCGATAGGCCGGATCCGAGGCCGTTCCCGGCATCAGTTTGATCTCGCCGGCCACCGGCACCAGAAACTTCGCGCCGCCATAGATCAGGATGTCCCGGATCGGGAGCGTCCAGTTCTTCGGCCTCCCCTTGACACCGGGATCATGGGTCAGGCTGAGGTGGGTCTTGACCATGCAGGTGGCGAAGGTCCGAAGCTCCGGATCGGCCTCGAACCGTTTGGCCTTTTCCAGGGCCGGCGGCGAATAGCTGACCCCGTCCGCCCCGTAAACCTCCTTCGCGATCTTCTCAACCCGCTGCCGGAGGGGAAGGGCATCCTCATAGAGGAGTTTGAAATTCGTCTTCTCCCCGCAGGCGTCGATCACGGCTTCGGCCAGGTCCTGCGCACCCTCGCCGCCCTTGAGCCAGTGCTCGGAGAGCGCGACGCGCGACCCCGCCTGCTCCGTCAGGCGCTTCAAGAGCGCAATCTCCGCCTTCGTGTCCGTATGAAAACTGTTGATGCAGACCACCGGGTTGATCCCCGCCTTCTTGACGGTTTCGATGTGGGCCAGCAGATTGGCAAATCCCCCCTCCAGAAACGGGAGGTTCTCGCTGGTGTAGGCCGGATCGAGCTTCTTCCCCGGCGCCACCTGCGGGCCGCCGCCGTGCATCTTCAGCGCCCGGATCGTGGCGACGATCACCGCGCAGTTCGGAACAAGTCCGCTCAGCCGGCTCTTGATGTTCCAGAACTTCTCGAAGCCGATGTCCGCGCCGAAGCCGCTCTCCGTCACGTGGTAGTCGGCGAGTTTCAGCGCCACGCGGTCGGCGATGATCGAGCTCTGGCCGACGGCGATGTTCGCGAAGGGGCCGGCATGGACAAAGACCGGCTGCCCTTCAACGGTCTGGAGCAGGTTCGGATTGATCGCCTTCACCATCCAGGCGGTCATCGCCCCCGCCACATCCAGGTCGGAGGTGGTCACCGGCTCCCCCTTCTTGCTGTAGGCCACGATGATCCTCCCCATTCTCTCCCGGAGGTCCCGGAGTCCCGTCGCGACGGAGAGGATCGCCATGATTTCGGAGCTTACGGTAATGGCAAAACCGGAGTGCATCATGAAACCGTCCATCTTCCCGCCGAGACCGATCACGATATCGCGCAGGGACTGGGCGCAGAAGTCGATCGCCCACTTCATCTGGACATTCCGCGGATCGATGTCGAGCCGCCGGAGGTTCTTGGAGGCCAGCATCGCGTCGTCATAACGTCATAATTGGCCTCATGCTGCATCCGCGAGGTCAGCGCGACCATCGCCAGGTTGTGGGCGTTGGTCACACAGTCGATGTCGCCGGTGAGCCCCAGGGAAAACGGGGTCAGCGGAATGCACTGGGAAAGCCCGCCGCCGGCGGCGCTCCCCTTGATGTTGAAGGTCGGCCCCCCCGACGGCTGGCGGATGGCGCCGGTCACCTTCTTCCCGCACTTCGCCAGCCCCTGCACGAGACCCATCACGGTCGTGCTCTTCCCCTCCCCGAGCGGGGTGGGGGTGATCGCCGTCACGTCAATGTATTTTCCGTCCGGTTTCCCCGCCAGACGGTTCAGGACCTTCATGAAGTCCACCTTGCCGATATGATGGCCCATCGGAATCAGCTCATCCCCCTCGATGCCCGCCTCCTCCGCGAGCCGGGAGATGGTCTTCATGTGCTTTTCGGTCTCTTCCGCCACCTGCCAGTCCTGAAGCTTTCTTGGATCAAGATCCGTGATCTGAAACATTCTTTCAAAACCTCCCAGTATAATATGATTGTCTACAGGCTTCCCCTTTTTTCTATAAGACAATCCTAAACTACTCCAACCTTCCTTCCCGGAAGGCGCGAATATAATTCCGGCAGAATTCATCCCGCCCCGATATCAGCCGCCCCGCCACGACGACCGCGGCGAGTTTGGAATCCGTCGGATCGAGGATCGCCGAATCCAGCCCCCTTTCCATCGCCGCCGCCAGGAAGGTCCGGTGCAGCAGATTTCGGACGGGCAGGCCGTACGAGACGGTGCTGAGACAGCATGTGGTATGCACCCCGTTGAATGTCGTCATGATCTGTTCGATGGCGCTCAGCGTGGCGCGCGCCGACTGCGCGTTTGATGAAAGGGAGTATGCCAGCGGTTCGATATACAGGTGATCCAGCGGCACCCCGGCGTCAGTGATCATTTGAATCAGATGGCCCGCAATGTTCGTTTTGTCCGCTGTCGTCTCGGCGGTTCTGTTCTCCGCCTGACAGGATGCGATGACCCGGGTCCCATGCCCGATCACGAGACGAATCAGTGCATCCATCCGTGCCGTCTCCAGCGTAATCGCATTGATCATCGGCGTTTTGATCACAATCGGCAGGACCTTTTCGATGACCGCCGGATTCGGGCTGTCGATACAGAGCGGAATGTCCGTCGCTTCCTGCACGGCCTCGATCACCCAGCGAAGGTGTTTCTCCTCATCCTCGCCGAAGATCGCCATATTCACATTGATATAATCGGCCCCGGAAACCGCCTGGTCCATGACTTCACTCCGGATGAAGCCCCGGTTTTCGGTCAGAACGGCCTGCGCGATGTACTTCCGGGTTGCGTCGATCCTGTCACCAATGATCAGCATGATCCTTCTCTTTTCATCCGACCATCCACCTTGGCCGCCGGCATCTTTCCCACCTTTCTATCACAGCAAGGAGAATGCCAAAAATATGCCTTCATGAATCGATTTCCAAAACCCCTGTTCCGCACTGCCCGCACGACCGTTTCTTCCCCCGGAGACGGTCCAGTAGAAAAAATGAGAGTAAAACAGATTACACTGTTTCGTGCACCATCCGGTGCAGACGGATCGAATCGACACTCGTGCAACCGCGAGAAAAGACAAACGGAATGCTGCAATAAAGTCCTGATCCCGGTTGGTAATGACTTTTGAAGGAAATATTAATTCCCGATGCCACGGCTGTCCCAAAATTAATCGAATAGATTCGCCTGGCTGCTGAGTTGGTTCTCCTGGCCTGTGTAGCGGACATTTGAAAGTGCTTGATAAATTAGTTCTTTTTCAAAAAGGGTCACACCCGTTGCCTCACAAATAGATGTGACCGAAGGGGGTGCGTTTTCGTGAAAGATTGGGGCTTGACATCGCCTCCGAGCGGTGTTAACGTCACCAGCAATGTCTGTGAAAGGAGGTGGGATCCCGAGCAGGTATTTCGGTGGCTTTCGGGAACGAAGCAAGGTTCCCCAGTAGGCCTCGGACCGGCGGAAAGCGCGCCGCAAGCGGCGATGCAAAAGCGTCGGTGGTTTCAAAAAGATGATCCCCATGCCCGTGGGGATCGATCAGACAAAACAGGAGGAAAAAAAATGAAGAAGCTTTTGGTCGTTTTACTGTCGCTTGGGCTGTTTGCAGCCTTCAGCATTCCGGCCTTCGCCGTAGATGTTAAGATCAGCGGCGAATATCGTATCCGGGGCTGGTACGATAACAACCCGTCTATGTTGGATAAAAATACCGCCATTGCAGGGGTCAAACAGAGCTCCGTGGCATTTTTTGATCAGCGCCTCCGCGTCCAGACGGAACTCCAGATTGCCGAAGGCCTCACCCTGACAACGCGTTTCGACGCCCTGGAGAAGAAATGGGGCGATACGACGGCCGGAACGGGAACATATAATGCTGGTGGTCCTGCAGCTGGCGGCGTTGCCGGCGGTGATTCCGAAGGCAGATCCGTCACGGCATCCTCCCTGCAGCAGGAGAATATCGAATTTGAAAGGGTTTACCTGACCTTCAGAACCCCGATCGGCCTGTGGATGGTCGGGTACCAGAACTTCTCCACCTGGGGTCCGGATACGGGGAACAGCAGCACCACCCGCCCCGGGATCAAGTATATCGTGCCCATCGGCAACCTGATGCTTGTTGCCGCCGTCGAAAAGGCGCTCGAAACGAGCGTGGGTACCACCAATCTGGGAAGCTGGTCGGATGCCGACTCCAATATCTATGACCTCGGCGCCATCTACAAGTTCCAGGGCGGCGATGCCGGCATTATGTTCCAGAACGTGCAGAATAGCTCCACCAGGACTCTGCCCGCAGTTCCCAACGCGATGGGACCCTATAAGTTAAACTTTACCGTCGCCAATCCCTATGTGCGGGTGACATCAGGTCCTGTGTTTATCGAAACGGAAGCTGCTTACTTATGGGGCTCGCAAAAAATGGACCAGCTCGTAGCCGGCGTTCCGGATGTGGATGTTGAAGAGTATGCGTTCTTTGGTCATGCGCGCGTCAATTTGGCGCCCGTCTACTTCGGCGGCTATTTCGGTTTCGCCACAGGCGACGACCCCAACACCAAAGACAAGTCTGAAGGCGGCTGGCTTAAAACCCTGAAGCTCGGGCGCGATTTTATGCCCTGCCTGATGCTCTTCAACGATGACTACGCCACGCAGTTCGCTGGCGCGAAAGGCGTCGCGTCCCTGGGTTCCTACATGGACAACATGTACTTCTACCAGGTCTATGTCGGGGCGAAACCCACCAACAAAATGGATATCAAGGCCAGTTACACCTATGCCACCGCAGAGAAGGCCCCCAAGGGCTATGTTTCCAAGAAGTACGGTCAGGAAATTGACCTGACGGCCAGCTACAAGATCTACGATAACCTCTCGTACATGATCGGCACCGCCTATTTCATCACGGGCGACTATTTCAAAGGCACCAATCCGTCGACGCAAACCGACAACGACTACCTGCTGCTCAACAAGCTGACCCTGAACTTCTAAGGCGGCTTGTTTCATGAAGGAATAACCCTTTAAACCGGCCCCGGGGAGAGATTCCCGGGGCTTTTTTTGCGTTTCCCTTTCCATTTCCCCCCGTTCCCCGTCCCCGCTGCGCGGATGAAAGCCGCCGGCCGTCTCCCTAAATCTTGACCGCCCCGACCAAAACATGGTATGGGCCCCTCAGGGTCTGAGGACTCGGAGGGGCCCATCCAGGCAGCGGAGGATTCCATGCCGATTTACGAATATGAATGCAAATCCTGCGGTCATTCTTTCGAGCAAATCACAAAGGTCGGGGAGGAAGCCCCGACCTGCCCGGCCTGCGGGGCGGACCGGCCACGGAGGCGGATCGCTCCCTTCCGGACGAACGCCTGGTCCACCTTCCTCGACGGGATGGAAAAGCGGGTCAACCCGGAGAAATACAGGTAGGTGAATTGCGGAATTAGCAAAGGAGCGGCCATCGAAAAGGTCCACGGCAACCTGACCGGCCTCGGGCCGGATGAGATCAAACGGATCGGACAGCTCTACCGGCGGCGCGTCCCGCCGGAGCGGGTCGTCACCCACGACCTGGCCCGCCAGCTCACGGAGCTTTCCCGGGAGATCAACCGCCAGATCGGCATTCTGATCACCCGCCGGGGCGAGATCGCCTTTGTGATCGTGGGATCCCACCACAACATCATCATCCCAAGCCTCGACGGCTTCCGCGCCTCCTCCCGCCGGTTCAAAGGCCTCCGCCTGATCCACACCCATCTGTCCGGCGAGGGGCTCACGACGGACGACCTCACGGACCTGGCGCTGCTGCGCCTCGATCTCGTCTGTGCGGTAACCGCCGGCGAGGACGGCCTGCCCGGATTGGCCCACACGGCCCACCTGATTCCCGAAAATCCGGAAGGGCGCTACTGGCTGCTTCTCGACCCCCGGCGCCCCGCGGAGATGGAGCTCGATTTCACCGCCTTCATCGCTGCCCTTGAAGGGGAGGTCACCAAGCGACAGACGACGCGCAAGGTGGAGGCCGTCGATCGCGCCATCCTCGTCCGCGTCGAAACGAGGCCCTTTTCCGACAGCGAGGCCTCCATCGCGGAGCTCCGGGAACTCTGCCGAACCGCGGGGGTCGAGGTCTTCGACGCGGTCATCCAGCACCGCTCCGAGGTGGACCACCGGTATCTCATCGGCAAGGGAAAACTCTCCGACCTCGTCATCCGGGGGCTGCAGATGGACGCGAACCTCCTGATCTTCGACCACGAGCTGACCGCCGC